>JBAWVU010000011.1:0-21826 GCA_037147135.1 Chloroflexota bacterium | reverse complement strand
GCGGCCGCTCGCCGGAGGTTGTGGAACATCGGGACGGCATCGGCCCACTCCAGGTCATGCCCGAAGGCCTCGTCGGGGATCGACACGTCCGCGAACCCCAGGTCCTCGTTGACGATCCCCCGCACCCGGTCGGCGCCCAGCAGCGTCGGGTTGCACTTGACCGAGGTGTGCAGCCCACGCCCCTCGATGAGGTAGAGCGAGATCCGCTCGATCTCGTCGGGCGGGCACCCGTGCATCGTGGACAGCGTGATCGTGTCCGACAGGCGCGCGGGGATCTCGATCTCGCGGACCGCCTGGTATCGACGGGCGACGATGTCGACGTACGCCGGGAGGTACGGGGACGCATCGGCCATCGCGTCCAGGTACCACTGCACGTTCGGCTTCAGGATCCCTTCGAGGTTGTACCCCACGCTCATGTTGAAGACGATGCCGGGGCGCGCGCCGGGCCAGCCGAACCGGTGCTGCAGGGCGTGGATGAGGACCCAGGCCCGCAGGTACTCGTCGAACGACTGGTGGACCTTGAGCTCCTGGGACCACTCGACGTTGTAGCCCTCGTCCTCGGCGTCGATGCAGGGCTTGTTGACGTCGAGCTCGTCGAGCGTCTGGATCGTCTTGAGCTCGATGAGCCGGGCGCCCACGAGCCACGAGGCGACGATGTTCTGGGCCATCTGGGTGTGGGGCCCGGCCGCGACCCCGAACGGCGTCTCGAGCTCCACCCCGTATCCGCGGTGCCGGAAGCGGTGGTCCGCCCGGGGGACGAAGAAGGCCGACGTCGGCACGTTGAACAGGGATCCCTTCTGCTCCAGCTCGGTGAAGGCCCAGTCGGTGAGCTGCTCCATCGAGACGGGGTGGAAACGGTCGGACATGGGATCGTCCCTCATCGCCGTGCGCGGACCTGGTGGAGCTGGATGACGTCGGGCAGCCGAGGAGCGCCTCAGAGGCGGGCGTGGAGGCGGACGGCCTGTTCGCGTGCCCGGACGCGGATCTCGCCCGCGTCGACACGGGTCGGCCTGCCGTCGGCGAAGACGACTTCGCCGTCGACCGTGATCCGCAACGGCCGGATCCCGGGGGTGAAGGCGACGTGCCACGGGTCCATCGGCTCGTAGGACCAGGTGACCTCGTCGCCGCGCGCCTCCGGCACGATGTCCCATCCGGTCTCCAGCCACGACCATGCCGTGCCGGGCCCACAGGTGACGTCGACGGAACGCTCCATGACGTAGGCGAGCCGGAACGCCTCGAGGACGTTCCCGCCGATCCCGTCGGTACCCAGGGCGACCGGGTTCGAGAACCGGGCCGGGTCCGCGTACCCGACGGCATTGTTGAGGTTCGACATCGGGTTGTGGAGGATCGTCCCCTGCAGGTCGTGGCCCGTCGGCAGGCGGACGCAGTGGGCGAGAAGCCAGTCGTCCCGGGTGAGGCCGGCGAGGCGACGCGGGGCGTCGATGTCGCCCATCCCCTCGCAGACGTGGACGTGGACGCCGACGCCGAGGTCCTCCGCGAGGCCTGCCGCGGCACGCAGGGACTCGTCCGAGCACGTGAAGGCGGCATGGACTCCGACCAGGCCGCGACCTCCGGCCCTGAGGAAGCGCTCGTTCTCGGCGAGGCCCCGCCGGGCGCCGTCGGGTCCGTGGCGATCGGTGACCCCGTAGGCGAGCAGCGATCGGACCCCGACCTCCGCGCACGCCTCGGCGATCACGTCGAGGCTGCCCTCGATGGCATTGGGTGACTCGTGGTGATCGACGATCGCCGTGGTGCCGCTCTCGAGGGCTTCGAGGGCACCGAGCATCGCCGACCAGCGGATCATCTCCAGGTCGAGGGCCGCATCGAGACGCCACCAGACCTGCTCGAGGATCTCCAGAAAGTCGGTTGGGGCCTTCGGCGGCGCAGGCATCCCACGGGCGAGCGTCGAATACAGGTGGTGGTGCGCGCACACGAGCCCGGGCGTGACGGCCGACATCAGGGCGCCCCTCCGGCTCCATCGTCGGGCGCCGTGTCGTCCCGGCCGTCGCCCGCGCCGTCTCGCCGCGCATCGCCAACGCGCGGCAGGCGGTCCACGCGCGGCAGCGCGGCCCGCGCGGCCGCCGAGTCGCGCATCGGGAGCGCGGTGCGCCGGATCCCGTCGAAGGCGAAGAGCGCGCCCGCGACCGCCGCCGGCGTCGGGACGAGCACCGCTTCCCCGGCACCTTTGGCCCCGTACGGGCCCTCCGGCTGGGCCTCCTCCACGATGATCACCTCCACCGGGGGCATCGCAGCGGCCGGCAGGATCCCCAGCGACTTGAGGGTATCCGTGACGGGCACGGAGCCGTCGGTGACGAACGCCTCGCTGAGCGCGAGCCCGAGGCCCATGTGGACGCCACCCTCGACCTGGCCCTCCAGCAGGGTCGGGTTCATCGCCCGGCCCACGTCGTGCGCCGCCACCACCCGCGCCAGTCTGCCCTCATCGTCGAGGATGACGACCTGGGTCGCCCAGCCGTACGCGAGGTGGGTCACCGGATCCGCGATCCCCTCGCCGATCGGCGTGGTCCAGTCGACGACGAACTCCCCGCAGAACTCGCGGCCCGCGAGGTCCTGCGGCGACGCGTCGAGCCCATGCGCGTCCAGCGCGACGCGCAGCCGCCGCGCCGCGTCGGCGACCGCCTGCCCGCCGAGCGTCGTGGCTCGCGACGCGGTCGTCTCGCCGGTGTCGAGCTCGCGCTCCGTGTCGACGAGCACCCGGACGGCCGCCGGGTCGACGCCGACCTCCTCGGCCACGATCTGCGCGAAGACCGTGTGGACCCCCTGGCCCATCTCCGTCCACGAATGCCAGAGCGTCAACGTCCCGTCCGCCTCGGGCCGGAGGATCGCCCGCCCGCGCTCGACCATCCCGTTGCCGATCCCGACGTTCTTCGCGCCGCACGCGATCCCCGCGAAACGGGCCCCACGGTACGCGTCGCGCGCGGCAAGGAGCGTCTTCTCGAGGCCCACGCCCGGACCGAGCAGCTGGCCCGTCCCGAACCGGTCCCCGACCCGGAGCGCGTTGCGCCAGCGGATCTCCCAGCCGTCGATGCCGACGCGCTCGGCGAGCCTGTCGAGGAGCCCGTCGATCGCGAAGGTCGCCTGGGGGACGCCGAAGCCGCGGAAGGCGCCCGCCGGCGGGTTGTTCGTGTACACGGTGCGGGCCTCGACGTCGACGTTCGGGACGCGGTAGGCACCACACGCGTGGCCCGCCGCGCGCTCGAGGACCTTGGCCCCGACGCTCGCATAGGCACCGGTGTCCCCGATGATCCGGGCGCGCACCGCGACGAGCCGGCCCTCTGCGTCGCAGCCGACCTCGTAGTCGAGGGTCATGGCGTGGCGCTTGGGGTGAAGGCGGAGGCTCTCCGGTCGCGACAGGGCGAGGAGGACAGGGCGCCCGATGACGTGGGCGAGGAGCGCGGTCTGGCCCTGGACGGAGAGGTCCTCCTTGCCGCCGAAGGCGCCGCCGGTCGCGACCTGCGTGACGCGGACCGTCGCCTCCGGGAGGCCGAGGAGCGCCGCGACCTGGCGGCGGTCATCCCAGGCGCCCTGGCCCTGGGAGTAAAGGCGGAGGAAGGGCCCGTGCGGGGCGCCGGGGTCGGGCCCGGCTCCCTCGCCCGGGACCGCGAGGCAGGCTTCGGGCTCGAGGAACGCGTGCTCCACCGCGCTGGTCGTGAAGCGGTCGCGAACGACGTGGGCGGCCGACGCCAGCGCGGCCGCTGCATCACCCCGGCGGACGATCGACGTCTCGAGGAGGTTCCCGTCGACGTGGATGGCCGGTGCGCCCGGCTCGAGCGAGGAGAACGGGTCGCTGACCGGCCTGAGCACCTCGTACTGCACGTCGATGAGCGCCGCCGCCGCGCGAGCCTCGCGTCGCGTCCGGGCAGCGACCGCCGCGAGGACGTCGCCCACGCAGCGTGTCGTCTCGCCCTCGGCGACGAAGACCGGCCAGTCCCGGGTGATGAGCCCCACGACCCGCTCGCCGGGGACATCGGCCGCCGTGACGACGGCGATCACCCCGGGAGCAGCCGACGCGAGGGTCGTGTCGATCCGCCGTACGATCGCCCGCGGATGGTCGCTGAATCGGAGCGCGCCGTGGAGCATCCCGGGGGCGCTCATGTCGGCGACGAATGGCTGCTCGCCGAGCGCCATGGCCCGGGCGCCGATCCGGTCCGTCCGTGCGCCGACGCCCCCGGCGATTCCGTCGACGCCCCCGGTCGGTGTGCCGAGGCCGGCGGCCGGTCCTTCGCCCCGCCGCTCGGCCGCGACGCGCTCGATCGCGTCGAGGATCTTCACGTAGCCCGTGCAGCGGCAGAGGTTGCCGGCAAGTGCACGGGCGATCGCGGCGCGCGGCGGCGCCTCGTCGCGCGCGAGCAGTCCCTCGGCCTTCATGATGATCCCCGGCGAGCAGAAGCCGCACTGGCTCGCACCCGTCGCGACGAACGCGTCGGCCCACGCAGCGCGGACGCTCGGCGGCAGCCCTTCCAGGGTCACGACCTCGCTGCCCGCGCACCGCGCCGAGTCCCGGGCGCACGAGACCACCGGGTGCCCGTCCACGAGCACCGTGCAGGCGCCGCACGTCCCCTCCGGGGCGCAACCATCCTTCATCGAGCGCAGTCCGAAGCGCTCGCGAAGGATCTCGAGCAGGCTGGAGCCGGGTTCGACCTCGACCGAGACCGGCAGGCCATTCAGGATGAAGTCCATCGTGCGACCCCGGTCCTGCATGCTGGGACCAACTGGCCCTTCCGACGCGCCCCGTCGGTGGGAGAATACTGGCCGCGCAGCCCCTCCTCGGGGCGTGCCGTCCGGCCCGAACTCGCGTCCGCGCCGGCTCGTAGGATACGACGCGCGATCTGGGCGGCCGACGTCGCCCCGGAGGAGCGGCAGATGACGTCAGGCCCGGGCAACGCTCCGGCGGATCGCACCGCGTACGAGCGGACCGTCGGACGGTTCCGCGAGACACGGACCGTCCTCCCGACCTTCGCCGAGCTCATCGACCCGCCGACGATCCCGGTCGCGCGACGGGCCGCGCTCGCCGGCGTCGACCCCGACGCTCCCGATCCGCGCAACCTGTTCCGGGTCCACTGGCACAACGCCGCGGACCGCCGCGGTGATCTCCCGGTCCCCGACCATGTCGTCCTCCCGACGGCGCTCACCGGGGTCGAGGCACCGATCGTCGTCGCCCTGGGCGATCGCTTCCCGATGATCGCGGCCCACAAGGTCCTCGCAGCGTACGCGTGCCTCGTGCCGAGGCTCGTCACCGGGGAGTTCGACCCCACGACGCAGCGCGCGATCTGGCCCTCCACCGGCAACTACTGCCGCGGCGGCGTGGCGATCTCGCGGATCCTCGGCTGCCGGGGCGTGGCCGTGCTCCCGGAGGGGATGAGCCGGGAGCGCTTCGACTGGCTCGAGCGGTGGGTCGCCGACCCGGCGGACATCATCCGCACGCCCGGCACGGAGAGCAACGTCAAGGAGATCTACGACGCGTGCGCCGAGTTGGAGCGCGACCCGGCGAACGTCATCCTCAACCAGTTCTCCGAGTACGGGAACCACCTCGTGCACTGGGCGGTGACCGGCCGGGCGCTGGAGCGGATCGTCGAGGCGCTCGCGGACCGGACGCCGGGCCTGCGGCCGGCCGCCTTCGCCTCGGCCACCGGCTCCGCGGGGACGATCGGCGCGGGGGACTGGCTCAAGGACCGCCACGGGACGAAGATCGTCGCCGTCGAGGCGCTCGAGTGCCCGACGATGCTCCGCAACGGCTTCGGCGAGCACAACATCCAGGGGATCGGCGACAAGCACATCCCGCTCATCCAGAACGTCATGAACACCGATCTCGTCGTGGGCATCTCCGACCGTGCGACGGACCGGCTCCTCGTCCTGTTCAACACGCAGGCCGGGCGCGACCACCTCGCGGCGCGGGGCGTGCCAGACGCGGTCCTGGCGGAGCTCCCCTCCCTGGGGATCTCGTCGATCTGCAACATCCTCGCCGCGATCAGGACGGCGAAGCAGCTCGGCCTGGGCCCCGACGAGGCGGTCGTGACCGTCGCCACCGACGGCGCGGCGATGTACCTGACTGAGGTCGACAAGGTCCTCGCGCGGGACTTCCCCGGTGGGTTCGGCGCCGTCGAGGCGGCCGAGACGTACGGGCGCTACGTGCTGGGCGCCGGCACCGACGACCTCCTCGAGCTCACCCCGGCCGAACGGGAGCGGATCTTCAACCTCGGCTACTTCACGTGGGTCGAGCAGCAGGGCGTCCCCTTCGCCGACTTCGTCGCCCGGCGGGACCAGGCCTTCTGGCGCGGCCTCCGGGCGAGCATCCCGGCCTGGGACGACGCGATCCGGGAGATGAACGCGCGGGCCGGTGTCGAGGCGGGCGGATGACGCCGACCGCGTCCGTGACGCGGCCCCCGACGACGATCGAGTGCGCCGGCTGCGGGTGGCGCCTGCGAGACGGCGATCCGGTCCTGCTCCGCTGCCCGGCCGCGGTGGCCGGCGACGACATCGACCACGTCGTCACGCGCGTCCTCGAGCCGTCGCGCCTCTCGTTCCCGGCCGGGTCCGAGGCGGAGCCCTTCGTCCGCTACCGGACCCTGTTCCACGCGTACCACGCCGGTCGCGCGGCCGGGCTCACCGATGCCGACCTCGTGGCGCTCGTCGAACGACTCGACGTGGCGGTCGCCGAGGTCGACGGCCGGGGCTTCCGCGAGACGCCGTTCGCCCGGAGCGCGGAGCTCAGCGACCGCCTGGGGTTCTCCGCTGCGGGCGGGGTCTGGGTGAAGGACGAGACCCGCAACGTCTCCGGCTCGCACAAGGCCCGGCACCTCATGGGGGCGCTCGTCGAGCTCGAGGTGGCGGCGATCGTCGCCGGCGCCCGCTACGGCGGAGAGGCCGCGGGCGATCCGCCGCACTTCGCGATCGCGAGCTGCGGCAACGCGGCCCTCGCCGCGGCGGTCGTGGCCCGAGCCGCCGGCCGGCGGCTCGACGTCTTCATCCCCGACCACGCCGACCCGGCCGTCGTCGCGCGCCTCCGCGAACTCGGCGCCCGGATCGAGGTATGCGACCGCGAGCCCGGCGTCCCGGGCGACCCCACGTATCTCCGGCTCCTGGAGGTCGTGGACGCCGGGGCCGTCCCGTTCACGTGCCAGGGGAACCTCGACGGGCTCGCGATCGAAGGTGGCGAGACCCTCGGGTGGGAGATCGTCTCGTCGCTCGTCGAGTCCGGCCGGTCACTCGACCGGCTCTTCGTCCAGGTGGGCGGCGGGGCGCTCGCCGCGTCCGCGATCGGCGGGTTCCTCGACGCGCGTCGACTGGGAGCGGCCGTCGACCTGCCGCGGCTCCACGCGGTCCAGGCCGCGGGCGTCGCCCCGCTCCGCCGCGCGTATGACCGCGTCCTCGTGCGGCTCCGCGAGGACCTCGGGCCGGAGGCCGGCTCGGGTCCGCTCGACCTCGACGACCCGCGCACGGCGGCCATCCTCGCCGACGTGGCGCGCCACCGATCCGCATATATGTGGCCGTGGGAGGCCGAGCCGCACAGCATCGCGGAGGGGATCCTCGACGACGAGACGTACGACTGGCTCGCGGTCATCCGCGGGATCCTCGCGAGCGGCGGTTCCCCCGTCGTCGTCGACGAGGCTACGCTTGTCGCCGCGAATGACATCGCCCGGGGATCGACCGGGATCGACGTGGACCACACCGGCTCATCCGGGCTCGCCGGCCTGCTCGACCTCGTCGACCGCGGGCTCGTCGGGCCGGACGAGTCGGTCGCCGTCCTCTTCACCGGGGTCCGCCGCGGCCCCTTCTCACCGCCCTCGGGGGCACGCACGGGAGATCGATCATGAGGAGCTTCCTCGGGCGCGACATCCTCTCGCTGAAGGACTTCAGCCGGGACGAGTTCACCCGCGTCTTCCAGGTCGCGGACGACCTCAAGCCGATCGCGCGCGACCGGCGCAACACGGACACGCTCAAGGAGAAGACGCTACTCACCGCGTTCTACCAGCCGAGCACGCGCACGCGCCTCTCCACCGAGGCCGCGATGCATCGTCTCGGCGGGCACGTCCTGGGCTTCTCCGACTCCAAGATGACCCGGGCGGGCGACTTCTACCAGGAGTCGATCAAGGACACGTTCCACATGCTTGAGTACTACGCGGACGTCATCGCGATCCGCCACTTCAAGCAGGGCGCGCCGGCGGAGGCCGCGAAGTGGTCGTCCGTCCCGATCATCAACTGCGGCGACGGCTGGGGCGAGCACCCCACGCAGGTGCTCACCGACCTGTACACGATCCGCGGCGAGATGGGCTCGCTCGACGGCCTCACGTTCCTCCTCGTCGGCGACATGCGGATGCGGACGATGCACTCGATCCTCTACGCGATGTCACAGTTCAACGCGGAGGCGATCGTCGTCGGGCCGCCGGACATGTCGCTCCTCCCCGAGTTCAAGGCCGAGCTCGACGAGCTCAACGTCGCATATCGCGAGGCGGGCGACGTCCGCGACGTCATCGGCGAGGCCGACGTCATCTACATGGAGCCGGTCGTCCAGGCCGACTACACCGCATCGCGCGTCGAGCGGGCCGGCGAGACCGGGCTCACGCCGGCGGAGTACGTCGTCACCCGGAAGATGATGCGCGAGCAGGCGAAGCGGAGCTCGATCATCCTCCACTCGCTCCCGCGGATGGACGAGCTTCCCGAGGACGTGGACGCGACGCGCCACCAGCGCTACTGGGTCGAGGCGTTCAACGGCGTCGTCATGCGCATGGCCCTGCTTTCGCTCGTCCTCGGCGCCGCGGAATAGGCGGGCGCCATGCAGACGAACCTGCGGGGACGCGACCTCATCAGCCTCCAGGAATGGACGAAGGAGGAGATCGACACCATCCTCGACGTCGCGTTCCAGCTCAAGCGGGAGCGCGCGCTGGGGATCCCCCACCCGCTCCTCCGCGACCGCGTGCTCGCGATGCTCTTCTTCTTCTCGAGCACCCGGACCCGGGCCTCGTTCGAGGCGGGGATGGCGCAGCTGGGCGGCCACGCCCAGTTCATCGAGAGCCGCACCACCCAGATCTCGCACGGAGACACCGCCAAGGAGATCGGCGAGATCCTCGGCCGCTACAACGACGGCCTCGCGATCCGCAACGTGGACTGGGGAGTCGGGAACCAGTACATCCGCGACGTCGCCGAGGCGAGCCGCGTCCCGGTCCTCAACATGCAGTGCGACCTGTTCCACCCCCACCAGTCGCTCGCCGACCTCATGACGATCATGGAGAAGAAGGGCGACCCGCGGGGGCGGACGATCGCGATCAGCTGGGCCTATGCGGCGAGCTACCAGAAGCCGATCAGCGTGCCGGTGGACCTCTCGCTCCTCACCTCCCGGTACGGGATGCACGTCCGGCTCGTCCACCCGCCGGAGTTCCGGCTCCCCACGGACATCGTGGACCAGGCGGCCGAGAACGCCCGGCGCTCGGGCGGGTCGTTCGAGCTCATGGACGACTTCGACGCAGGGATGCGCGGGGCCGACGTCGTCTACGCGAAGAGCTGGGGCGCCCTGCTCACCGCGAAGGACGAGGCGGACGGCAAGGCGATCGCGGACCGCTACACCGACTGGGTCACCGACGAACGACGGATCGGGCTCGCGGCCGACGATGCGATCTACATGCACCCGCTGCCCGCCGACCGCGGCATCGAGGTGACCGACGCCGTCATCGACGGCCCGCACTCGGTCGTCTACGACGAAGCGGAGAATCGCCTCCACGCCCAGAAGGCGGTGATGGCGCTCACGATGGGTTGATGCGGTCCGCCGCCCCGCAGGTCGGTCGTCGAAGCCCCCGGCGACGATGACCGACCACGCCCTCGATCGCTCGTATCGCGCGCTCCTCGACGTTCCGTCCCTCCCGCGGGTGCTGCTCGGGATGCAGCTGTCGCGGATCGCCCAGTCGATGGTCGGCGTGACGGTCGTCCTGTTCGCGCTCCAGGCGTACGACTCACCCTCGCTCGCCGGGATCGTCACCTTCGTCTGGATCTTCCCCGGGCTCCTCATCAGCCCGATCGCCGGGGCGCTCCTGGACCGCCACGGGCGTGCCCGGCTCGTCGTGCTCGACTACCTCGTCGCGCTCGTCGCGCTGTTCGCGATCGCCGTGCTCTCGCTCGCGGGCATGCTCCCGGCCGGCCTCCTCGTCCTCATCGCGTTCATCTCGTCGTTCACCGGGCCCCTGAGCAACACCGGCCTGCGCAGCCTGCTGCCCATGATGGTGCCGAGCCACCTGTGGGAGCGCGTCAACGCGATCGACTCCAACGGCTACGTCGTCGCGACGATCGTGGGGCCGCCGATCGCCGCGGCCATGGTCCAGGTCGTCGGCGGTCCGGTCACGCTCATCGCGATCGGGTGCCTCTACGGCGTCTCCGCGGCGGTCCTGTTCCGCATCAAGGACCCGCCGGTGGAGACGGCATCGAGCGGGCGGCTCCTGCACGACGCCTGGCTGGGCCTGCTCTACACGTGGCGGAACCGCACGCTGCGCGGGCTCGGGTTCTCCATCTCGGCCCTCAACATCTCGGGCGGGATGACGACGATCATGATCCCGCTCATCGTCCTCCAGCGGCTCGACGAGGGCGAGGCCATGGTGGGCGTGATGTTCGCCCTGCTGGGGGTCGGAGGGATGGCCACCGCGTTCATCTTCGGCCGGATGGACACGCGGGGCCGCGAGAAGCGCCTCCTCGTGCTGCCGATGCTCCTCATGGCTCCAGCCACCGCCCTCCTCCTCCCGGACGCCGGCCTCCTCCCGGTCGCGCTCTCGATGGTGGCGCTCGGCGCGCTCAACGGCCCGCTGGACATCGGCATGTTCACGATCCGCCAGCGGCGCACGGACCCCGCCTGGATGGGCCGGGCCTTCGCCGTCTCGATGGCATTCAACTTCGCCGGCTACCCGATCGGGGCGACGATCACCGGGTGGCTCGCGAGCGTGTCCGCCGACGCGGCGATCATCATGGGGGTGGTCGCGTGCGCGGTCGCGGCGGTGCTCGCGTGGGCGATGGTCCCGGCTCGGGACGATGGGGCCGAGTGGCAGCGTGCCGCGAGGGGCGGAGGCGTGGCAGGCGGAGGCGTGGCGGGCACGGGCGCGGCGAGGCCCGGCACCGAGGTGTTCGCGGCCGAGGCCCTCGCCGCCGCCGGGATGTGGGACGCTTCGGGCGCGGGGTTGCCCGCTCCCGGGCCGGAGACGCCGCAGGTGGCGCCCGAAGAGCAGGGCGCTCCCTGACGGCGGACCGGGAGGCGGCTACGGGGAGAAGGCCGGGACGCAGTCCCCGTACGAGTTCACCCGACCGACGACGAGGCGCTCGCCAGGCGGGCAGCTGCGGATCGGGGTCGGACGGACATCCGGGTAGCACTGGCCGAGGGGGCTCACGCGCCCCACGACGGCGTGCTCGCCCGGCGCACATGAAGCCATGACCGACGGCGCGTCCGACAGGCAGGCTCCCAGCGGGTAGATGCGGCCGGAGACGTAGCGCTCACCGGGCGGGCAGGAGCGTGCCGGCGCGGAGGAGGGCGCGGCGGGCCCAACGCTCGACGGCGCGGCTGAGGTCGTGGCGGGCCCAGCGCTCGACGGCGCGGCCGGCGACCCCCCCACCGAGCCGCACCCGGCGACGGCGAGCGCAACGATCGCCGCGAACACGAGAGACCGCGCGGCGGAGCCCACGGTCAATGCCTCCATCCGATCCGGCCACGATGGCCGTGCATCCACGATACGCTCGGCGGGCCGCGGCGGATGTGCCGCTGGCACGATGTCCCGCGACGGCCGATACTCCGCCGATGCGACAGCCCGGCCCCGACCCCGCGTCCACGGACGACCTCACCGCCTCGATCGAGGCGCTCCTCCCCGCGCTCGAGCGGTTCAACCGGTTCGAAGGCCCGGACCCGGCGGCGCACCGCTCGACGTGGTACCCGCTCCTCGACCGTCCCCTCCCCCGCTCCGGTGCGGGCCGCGAGGCGGTCCTTGCCGAGATCCGCGACGTGCTCGTCGCGAACGGCCTCCGGATCGGCCACCCCGGCTTCAGCGGCTGGGTGACCACTGCGCCGTCGACGGTCGCGACCGCGGCGAGCCTCGCGCAGACGGTGGCGTCCCCGATGCGCTTCTGGGCGACGGCGGGCAACCTCGTCGACACCGTCGCGATGCGCTGGCTCGTCGAGCTCCTCGGGCTCCCGGGGTCGTTCGGTGGGACCTTCACCGCCGGCGGCTCGACCGCGAACCTCCTCGGGATCGGCGCCGCGCGACAGCACGCGGGCGAGCGACTCGGGCTCGACCCGGCGCTCGACGGGATCGCGGGGATGCCGGAGCCGCGCGTCTATGCGAGCACCGCGACCCACCACGTCGTCGGGCGGGCGCTCGGGGTGCTCGGGATGGGACGCGCGAACCTCCGCTCGATCCCGACCGACGCGACCGGGCGGATCGACCTCGACATCCTCCGGGCGGCCCTCGACGAGGACGCGGCCGCAGGCCGCACGCAGGTGGCGGTCGTCGGGTGCGCGGGCGACGTGAACACCGGCCTCGTCGACCCGCTGCCGGAGCTCGCGCGCATCGCCCACGACCGAGGGATCTGGCTCCACGTCGACGGCGCGTACGGCGGGTTCGGCCTCCTCGACGATCGCGTGCGTGACCTCTACGGGGACGTGTCGACGTACGACTCGTTCGCGGTGGACCCGCACAAGTGGCTCGCGGCGCCGGTCGGGACGGGCGCCGTCATCGTCCGGGACGTCGACCTGCTCGCCCGGGCGTTCGCGGTGGAGACCGGCTCGTACGACCACGAGCGCGACCGGGTCATCGAGGGCGATCCGGGCTCGCCGTTCGACGAGATCGGCCACGGGACGCCGGACACCGGTGTCGACTTCTCCGCCCCGGCGCGCGGCATCGCCGTCTGGGCGATCCTCTCCGAGATCGGGGCCGACGGGATGCGGGAGCGCGTCACGCGCCACCTCGACTGCGCACGGCTCGTCGCGGATCGGGCACGAGCATCCGGCGAGCTCGAGGTCCTGTCCGAGCCCGTCCTCTCCATCTGCTGCTTCCGGTATCGGCCGGCCGGCGTCACCGACGAGGAGGAGCTCGACGAGCTGAACGAGCGGATCCTCGCGAGCGTGCGCGCCCGCGGACGGACCGTGACGTCGAGCACCCGGGTCGGCGGCCGGTTCGCGATCCGTCCGTGCTTCATCAACCCGCGGTCGGGGCTCTACGACGCGGACGCGCTCGTCGACGAGGTGCTCGCCGTCGGGCGGGAGCTCAGCGCGGGCGCGTGACGTGGCACGGCCGATGCCTCGGCGCGAGGTCGGGACGGGTCAGCGCGCTCACGGTCGCGACTGACTCGGTTCGATCCCCGTCAGCAGCAGCCTCACCGCGGCGGTGAGCATGCCCCGGTCCACGCCGGTCGACTCGTCGGACGGCTGCAGGGAGAGCCCGAACAGGGTCGCCAGCATGACGACCGCGACCTGGTCCGGAGCGACGTCCGCGCGCACGCGACCCAGCGCCTGCTCGGCTGCCAGGTACTCGGCGATGGATCCGGGCGGCCCGGGGGGTCGGGCTCCCGGTCGCGCCGCCAGGGCCCGGTAACGCTGGCGTGCCAGCTCCGGGTCCGCCAGCAGCGCCAGCTCGAGCGGCAGCATCTGGTCACGCAGGCCCGACAGCCGGAAGAGGCAGTCGACCAGGTTCGACTCCACACTGTCCTTCCCGGCCCGCGCGGGCAGCCTCGCCACCCATTCGATCACGGGGTGGTCCTGCTGGAGGACCGCGGCGAAGAACATCGAGGCCTTATCGGGGAAATGCCGGTAGATCGTTCCCTCCGCCACGCCGGCTGCCCGCGCGATGGCGCGCGTGGTCGCATGGGCGTAGCCGACCTCGCGGACGACCTGGCCCGTCGCCTCGATCAGCCGCGCGCGGGTGGCGGCCCCACGATCGGTCATCGCGCTTCCCCTTCGATCGAGACCGGCACGCGTGCGGGACGACCGGTCCGCTAGTCGGTGACGTCGCGGCGGGTGAACACCACACCCGCCAACCCCAGGCCGATGGCGACGTACACCAGCGCGAGGCCGACCGCCGAAGCGTACGCCAGCGAGGTCGTGCCCCCGCGCGCCAACGCGGTCAGCGTCGATCCCAGCAGCCAGTCGGTATCCCCGCCGATGGCCATCTTCACGATCGATTCCACTACTAGCACGTACCCCACGCCGATCGCGATCGCCACAGCCGAGGACCGGGCGAGGACCGCGAGGACCAGGCCGATGACGCCCCACACGAGCAGCGCCGCGTACGCGTTGATCCATGCACCCGCGATCGAGGACAACGGGTCTATCCCCCACTCTGACGTGGGCACGCCGGCCCCGCCGGCCGCGGGAAACGCCACCAGCACGTTCACGGTCGCGGCCACGACCGTCGCGGCAGCGGTCACGATCGCCAGCGCCACCACCTTGCCGACCAGCAGCCGCCACCGGTGCGGCTGTGCCGAGACGAGCAACCGGATCAGCCCGCTGCTGTAGTCGGTCGCGGTCAGGGTCGCCCAGAACGACAGCGTGATCACGCCGAACAGCGTCGATGCGGCAGACAGCCCGGCCACGAGGCCGTCGGGGCCGGCGAGCGTCGCCGAGTCCGGGAACGACACCCCGGGAGCACCCGGAGGCATCACCACGCCGCTGGACACGGTGCTGAACACCACCGTGTTGATCATCACCGCGAACAGGGCCGTCAGGCCGAACCAGGCCGCCAGCAGCCTCGGCCTGCGCATGCGCACCAGCTCACTCCGCGTCGCCGCGAGCATCACGCCACCTCGCCGAACGCCGCGGCGCCGTCGGCGGCGGGTCCACCGTCGGACGGCCCGGTCATCGCGAGGAAGATGTCCTCGAGGTTGTCCTGGACGACGACGAGTCTGCTCAGCGTCACCCCGGCGGCAGCGGCGGCACGATTCAGGTCCGCCGCCGCGGTCGCGTCGGCCGCGACCCGCAGGACGGCATCGGTCCCGCTCACGGTCCAACCGGCGTCGGTGAGCGCCGCGCGCAACCATTCGGTGTCGCGCTCGTGTTCGGCGCGGACATCGACGTGCGCTCGGGTCCGGGCCAGGAGCTCGGTGATGGGCCCGGAGAAGAGCAGGCCACCGGATCGGATCACCACCACGTGGTCGCACATCGCCTCGACCTCAGCCAATAGGTGCGACGACACGAGCACGGTGCGCCCGGCCTGCCCGAGACCGCGCAGCAGGCCCCTTATTTCCACGATCCCGGCCGGGTCGAGGCCGTTGGTCGGCTCGTCGAGGATGAGCAGCTCCGGGTCCGGCAACAAGGCGGCGGCGATCCCCAGCCGCTGCTTCATGCCCAGCGAGAAGCCCTTTGCCGGCTCCCGGTCCCGCCCGGCCAGCCCGACGAAAGACAGGACCTCGTCGACCCGGGCCAGCGGGAGACCACGCAGCCGGGCGAGGGATACGAGGTTGGCCCGTGCCGAGAGTCCCGGCACGAACGCAGGGCTCTCGACGAGCGCCCCCACCCTCGACGCGTACCGCGCCGGGGAGCTGATGGGGGCGCCGAGCACGGTCGCGCTGCCGGCGGTCGGCCTCACCAGGCCCAGCAGCATGCGGATGAGGGTCGACTTGCCCGCTCCATTGGGACCGACGAGCCCGATCACGCCGGATGCCGGCAGGTCGACGCTCAGCCGGTCCACCGCCGTGATCGACCCGAATCGGCGCGTCAGGCCGGAGGTGACGACGACTGACATGGGTTCCCCTCGACCGGCTCAGCTGATGTGAGCGCTCACTCGCATTGTGCCGCATCGTCCGGGGCGCGTCAAGCGGGCCCGGACGGGCGGCAGGACTCGTCGCCGTCTCGCGGGCCTGCTCCCGCAGGTGGTCGGCGTCAGCGGACCGGCGACCAGTCCGGGTGGTACGGGCCCGAGTACAGGTCCTCCACCCGGTACGGGACGATGAGCGTGGGCTCGCCGCCCGCGAAGGGCACCGTGAGGAGCTGCGACTTGTTCTTCAACCCCGCGTACCCGGTCGACCCGTAGACGAGCGTCTTCCCGTCGGGCGACCACGACGGATGCTTGTCCTGGCCGCCGCAACCTTCCTGGTTGTCGGTCAGCTTGCGTGTCTGCTTCCCGTCCGAGGCCATGACGTACACGTCGAACTTGCAGCCGTGGGGCTCGCCGTCGAAGGCGATCCAGCGCCCATCCGGCGACCAGGCAGGGTCGTGGAGCGGGCCACCCGCGAGGAGCCGGGCCTTGGTGCCATCCGCCCGCACCGTCCAGATCCCGGCACCGCCGCTGCCACCGAAATGCGAGAAGACGATGAGCTTCCCATCGGGCGACCATTCCGGGTAGTACTCGCTCCCGGTCATCTCCAGGAGTCGTGCCTGGTCGGAGCCGTCCGCGTTCATCACCCAGAGGTCGCTCGTGCCCTCCGCCGTGTCGCGTTCCGACTCGAAGACGATCCGCGATCCGTCGGGCGACCACGACGGGTGGTCGTCGGACGCCGGGTCGTCGGTGATCCGCACCTGGTTCGTCCCGTCGGCATCCATGACCCAGACATCCCACTTGCCGTCACGGTCGGACGCGAACGCGATGCGGGTGCCGTCGGGCGACCACGCCGGGTCGATGTCCTGGCCGGCGCTGCAGCTGATGCTCGTGACGTCCGTCCCGTCCGGCGTGGCACCCATGATGTCTGCGTCAGACCCCTCCGTGCACCAGCTGGTCGAGACGAAGGCGATCCGAAGGGTGTCGGGGACGGCCCTCGGCGTGGGAGCAGACGTCGGCGTCGGCGTCGGCTCGGTGGTCACCTCGGCGGTCGGCGCGAGCGTCGCGCCCGCCGACGGCGCGGAGGTGGCGCCGGCAGAAGCGCTCGCCCACGATGAGACGGCGACCGTCGCGGAAGGTTCGGCCGTCGCGGCGCCCCCCGCCGAGGAGCAGCCCACCAGGCTCGCGGCGGCCACGAGGATCAGGAGCGCGCGAGCCAGACGCAGGTTCCCGGACACGGACGACCCCTTTCTCCGGTGGGGACGCCAGTCGATGGGACGGTGCCAGCGCAGAGAGCGTGCGCCGTCCGCGGCACGGAGCGGCAGGGGCATATGGCACGAACGGCGGCCGGGACATGGGGTTGGGCGCGGCACCGACGCGCTGTCGCCGTGAGTCCACGGCCCAAGGATGGGTATTCACATCCTGGCGCGAGGATGCGAGACTCCGTCCTTCACGCCGAAGCCGAGTGGCGGCTCCGGTGATCCGCAACAAGGGGTGGGATCATGGCGAAGTACCTGTTGGCGTTCCACGGCGGCTCCATGCCGGACGACCCGGCTGAGCAGGCGGCCGCGCTCGAGGCATGGGGTGCCTGGTACACGAGCATCGGCGCGGGACTCATCGACCCGGGAAGCCCGGTCGCGTTCGCGCGGAGCGTCGCGTCGGACGGATCCGTGAGCGACGGCGGCGGGGCCGACCCGGTGAGCGGCTACACCCTCATCGAGGCGGCCGACATCGACGCGGCCGTGGAGATCGCGTCGCGCAACCCGCTCCTCGGGGGCGGCGGTCACATCGAGGTGGCCGAGACCTTCACCATGGGGTGACCGGCCCTGCGGCGCCGCACCGCAGCGTCGCGACTCCGCCCGGCGGCCCGCATCGGGCGTCGGGCGGAGTCGGCCGTCACGCCTCGGCCGCGAGGCATCTCCGGAAGAAGTCGAGGATCAGCTCGACCTGCGCGGTCCGCTCGTCGACCCGCAGCGCGTGGTGGCCCTCCGGGTAGAGGTGGACCTCGACCAGCGCGCCGCGCCGCCGCAGCGCGTGGGCGTAGACCATCACCTGCCCGAGCGGGCACCGGCTATCGTGCTCCCCGGCGATGAGGAGCATCGGCGCGCGGACCCGGTCGACGTACGTCATCGGGTTGCGCTCGTGATAGAGCCCGGGGAGCTCCATCGGGTCACCGCCCATGATCGCGACATCCCATGCCTGGAGGGCAGGCGCCGATTCGTAGTGGGCCGCGACGAGGTCGCCGACCGGGATCCCCGCGACGATCCCGCGCCATCGCTCCGGGTGGGTGCCGGCGAGGAGGGTCGCGAGATAGCCTCCCCACGACCAGCCCTCGATGAAGACCCGCGCCGGATCCGCGATGCCCTGCGCCACGAGGTGCTCCAGGCCCGCGATGACGTCCTCGGATTCCGGGAACCCGATGTCCCCCCGTAGCGACTCCCGGAATGCCGCGCCGTAGCCGGTCGAGCCGCGGTAGTTGGGACAGAAGACGGCGAGCCCGGCGTCGACGTAGGCGAGCGCGAACGGGTCCCAGCGATCGGAGACGTGCCACTCGGGGCCGCCGTGGGGGCTCACGATCGTCGGGTAGGGGCCCAGGCCGATCGGGCGGAGGAGCCAGCCCCCGATCTCGGCGCCCCGCGGGTTCGAGAACCGGACCGACTCCCACCGCGTCCCCGACGGCGCCGACTCTCCGGGCGGCGCGACAGCGACCGACGCATCGCCGGCCGACGCGGCCGCGGCGACGGAGACGGCCGACGAAGTCCATGTCCGCGTGCGCGGTGTCCCGGCGACACGCCAGGAAGGCGGCGTCGCACCGTCGTCGTAGCGGTACCAAGCGGCCCCGTCGGGCCGTACGCCGGCGTCGTTGATCGTGCCCCCCGGTGGGACGACCTCGTCGAGCGCGCCGGTCGCGAGGTCGAGGCGATGCAACGACGGGATCGCGTCGTGCTCGTGGTGGAGGAGGAGCGCATCGCCGCCCGGATACCACCACGCCCGCGCGACGTCGCCGCGGAGGTCAAGCCGGATCTCGATGAGCGCGCCCGTCACGAGGTCCCAGAGCCACGGGCGGGCGCGATCGCCGCGCTCGCGGACGATGACGAGGCGCTCGTCGCCGGGGATCGGCGACCACGCCGTCGGGGCGATCGTACGCCCCGGATCGAAGACCTCGCCCACCTCCGCCCCGGTCGCCACGTCGATGACACGGACCGCGGGATGCGCGATGTCGGACCGTTCCGCGTGCCGGATGCAGAGCAGGCTGCCGTCGGCGGAGAGGCCGCCTTCGCCCTGCGGCCATTCGCAGCCCACTCCCGCCGGTCGCCGGCTCCGGTAGACGACCTCCGTGGCGCCGCCATCGCGGGCCACGTACGCAACATAGTCGTCGTCCGTCGAGAAGCCGGCTGCCACGACGCCCGGCGCCATCGCGATCCCGGCGCACCACGCGTCCGGCACGCCGGGCAGCAGCGGACGAGGCTCGCCTCCATCGAACGGCGTCACCATCCACCGGCCACGCTCGTCGCCGAGCGGGTCGTGCCACCAGACGACGCTCGAGCCGTCCGGCGTCATCAACGCCTCCTCGGCGCCGGTCCTCCCGAGCGAGACACGTCGCCGCTCGCCGCTGCGGAGGTCCCACGCCCACGCGCCGGAGAGCCCGCCCTCCGTCGTGACGACCGCGAGGCGGTCGGGCGCGGCGGCGGACCAGCGGACCGTCCCGAGTTCAGGCGCCGTGAACCGCCGCTCCCATGCCGGCTCGAGCGTCGCGTCGCCCGCCCGAGGACCCTCATCCCGCGCCGTCGTCATGGGCGACCTACGTGGGCCTTCCCCGCGGCGAACTCACAGAAGTCCTGCCCCTGATCGTGTTACGAGACATCGCGGACGCTCACGCTCGACCGGACGCGCGCCGGGGTTGCATCGGGAGGGTACTATCACCGGTGCCGGGGGGGTACTCGCCCACCTGCTTACCATATTCGCGTTGCCCGCGGAGAGTGTGGCGCCGCCATCACGTGTTCCCAGGCAGCAGACCCGCGACGAGGGAGATCAAGCGATGAAGCGACGAACTGGGTGGATCGCCGGTCTCGCGGCCGTGACGGTCCTGTTGGCGACGACCGTGACGGCCTTCGGATACCAGGGCCAGGTCGCCGGAGTCGGCAGCGTGGCGAGTGAGCCCGTCGTGTGCGCCACGCCGTTCGCGGTGACTGCCACGTTCGTGGACAAGGACGGAGCCCCGCTGACCGGGGAGTCGGTCACCTGGTCCTTCGTGAGCGCACCGTCCGCGTCGGACACGATCTCGCCGACGCCGACGGTCACGAACGCGCTTGGCGTGGCCTCGACGACGCTGACGCTGGGGCCCAGGAGTGGTGCACGAGAAGTCCGCGCGACCGTCGGCACCGTCAGCGCGACCGCGGTCTTCGATGGGCCGTGCGGCGCCGTGCTGCCGAACACGTCGACGCTCCCGACGGAGGCTCCTCCCGAGCAGGCAACTCCGCTCCTGGTGATGCTCTTCGCCCTCGTCCTCGCGGTCGGTGGCGGGCTGACCCTGCGACGCCTCGCGTCGACGCGGCGCTGAGACACCGGCGGGCCGTGGCCCCGCTCACGAAGCGGTGAGCGGGCCCGGCGCATCGCCGCCATGACAGATCCCGGACGCCCCAGCCGGGGCGTGTCTCGCCGCGCCGCTGCCATCGTCGCCGGTGCGACCGTCATCGCCGCGGCGGTCTTCCTTGCGATGACGCTCGGCGTCGGGCCGTCGGGAACGGCACCGGCGACCGCGACACCCGGGCCGATCGCGTCGCCCGAGTACAGCGATGTCCCGCTTGTGACCATCGCGCCGACGGCGTCGCCGCTCGGCACGGCGTCCGCGAGAGTCTCGCCGTCAAGCTCGCCGCCCGTCACTCCGGCCATCTCGCCGTCCGCCACTCCGGCAGCCCAGCGGGGGATCCGGGCGAACCGCATCCGGATCGCCCGACTGGGCATCGACCTCGCGATCATCGAGGGGGACGGGGTCGACGCCCCGATCGGGAAGGTGGCCCACTACCCGGGCTCGGCATGGCCGGGCGACGGCTCGAACGTCTACATCTACGGCCACGCCCGCGTCGGGATGTTCCTCCCCCTCTGGCAGGTCCGCGTCGGCGACACGGTGGAGCTGGACCTGGTCGACGGGACCTCGCGCACCTACGTCGTCGCGAAGGTCCTGCCGAAGGTCCCCTTCGATGCCGTGACGTACCTCGAGCCGACGCCGACCGAGCAGCTGACGCTCCAGACCTCGACCTCCTACTACCCGACGGCGCCGCGCTTCGTCGCCATCGCAGTCCCAGCGCCGTGACCGGCGACGCCGTCCCGGCCGGCCCGTCCCCACGGCGACGAGCCCGGTTCAGCCTGCGCGCGGCAGTCGTCGTCCTGGCCATAGCGACGGTTCTCCTCGTCGGAGGCGTCGCGCTGGCCGCGTTCCGGTACCTGCCTGCGCTCGACGAAGCACGCGCGCTGCGAACCGATCTCGAGACGATGGTCGACCGGGTCCGGGAGGTCGGCATGGGGGTCGACCGAGCCACGATGGACGCACTCGACGCCGATGAGGCTTCGGCCCGCGTGCGTCTCGACGGCCTGGAGAGCCTCCTCGCGGGTGACCCGCTGGTCAGACTCGCACGGGCGATCCCGCTCACCTCTGCGAACGTCCGCGGCGCCGACAGCGTCGTCGCTGCTGCCGGGGACCTGCTCGACGCTGTCGGCGAGGGGCTGGCGATCGGCCGCCAGTTCGTCGACATCCGGGAGGCGCAGGCCGCCGACCCGGGAACCGCCTCTGCGCTCTCGCAGCTCGTGGAGCTGATGGCTACCTCGCGCGACCGTGCCGTCTCCGCGGCCGCCTCCGTCGCGAGCGCCCGGCAAGCGCTCGCGGCCGTCCCGGACGGGCTGATGGGCCAGGTCGAGAGCGTCCGCGACGCGATGCAGACCCGGATCGAGCAGTACGCCCCGCTCCTCGACGCGTACGTGAAGGTCAGCGCGCGGCTGCCGGCGATCCTGGGCTGGGACGGGCCGCGACGCTACCTCGTCCTGACCCAGGACCCCACTGAGATCCGCCCCAGCGGCGGCTTCATCGGGAGCTTCGGGAT
>JBAWVU010000010.1:0-22067 GCA_037147135.1 Chloroflexota bacterium | reverse complement strand
GCGCGAAGCCCTCCTCGGCGAGGCTCCGGACGAGCCGGGTCTCGCGCGCAGGGTCGGCACCCTGGCGGAAGAGGGCGCTCCCGACGACGAGGACGTCGGCGCCGAGCGAGCCGAGGTACTCGGCGGTCTCGCGGTTGACGCCGCCATCGACATGGAGCTCGCCGCTCCACGGCCGGTGGTCGACGAGCCGCCGCGCCTCGAGGAGCTTGCGTGCCGGCTCGCGCATGAACGACTGGCCCCCGAAGCCGGGCTCGACGGTCATGACCATGACGATGTCGAGATCCTCGCGGTGCGGCTCGAGCGCGGCGAGGCTCGTCGCGGGCCGGAGGGCGAGACCGGCCGCCCGTCCGGCCGCGCGGATCTCGCGGAGGGTCGGCCCGACCGGCTCGTCGACCTCGACGTGGATCGTGATCGAGTCGCAGCCGGCCGAGATGAACTCGCCGACGTAGCGCGACGGCTCGGAGATCATGAGGTGCGCGTCGAACGGGAGCTTCGTCACCCGGCGCAGCGCCGCGATCGTCGCGGCCCCGAACGTGAGGTTCGGCACGAAGTGGCCGTCCATCACGTCGAGGTGGATCCTGTCCACGCCGGCGCGTTCCACCTTCCTGATCTCGCGGGCGAGGTTCCCGAGGTCGGAGTTGAGGATGCTCGCGGCGACGCGGACCCGCCCCCGCGCCATCAGCGCCCCGTCCCGCGCGGGGCCGGGTCCGGGCTCCGCACGCCGCGGAGGGCGCGGGCGCTCTCCGCGACGATCCGCTCACGGCGCCGTTCGACCGCCTGCGCCGGGGGCTCGCCGGCGCGCTCCGCCGCGAGCTGGCCGCATGCAGCCCCGACCTCCTGGCCGCGGTTGAGCCGCACCGTCGCCGCGACCCCGGCCTCCGCGAGCGACGCCGCGAAGCGGTCGATGCGCTCATCGGGGGAGGCCCGCCATGGCGTGTGCGCGACGTCGTTCATGGGGATGAGGTTCACGTGGGCCCGGCGGCCGCGGAGCAGCGTCGCGAGCGCGGTCGCGTCGCCGGCCGTGTCGTTCACGCCGTCGATCATCACGTACTCGTAGCTCACCCGGCGCCCTGTCACGTCCTGGTACTCGGTCGCCGCGTCCACGACCTCCGCCACGGGCCATCGCCGGTTGAGCGGGACGAGCACGTCGCGGAGCGGGTCGCGCGCCGCATGGAGCGAGACCGCGAGCGTGTACTGCGGCGCGAGCTCCGTCAGCCGACGGATGCCGGGGACCACGCCCGACGTCGAGACCGTCACGTGCCGCGCGCCGAGCCCGAACCGTCGGGGGTCGGTGATCGCCGTCGCCGCATCGAGGACGCGGTCCAGGTTGAGGAGCGGCTCACCCATCCCCATGAACACGACGTTCGAGAGCCGCCGACCGTTCGCCGCGAGATGCCGCGCGGCCGACCGGACCTGGTCGACGATCTCGGCCGTCTCGAGGTCCCGCCCCGGGCCGAGCTCGCCGGTGGCACAGAAGGGGCAGCCGACCGCGCAGCCGGCCTGGCTCGAGATGCACAGCGTGTCCCGCTCCCGGCGATCGGCGCGAGCCGGGTAGTGCATGAGCACCGATTCGACCGCCTGGCCATCCGAGAGGAGATGGAGGCCCTTCCGGGTGCGGCCCCCGTCCGCCACCCGGGCATCGGTCTCGACGAGGGTGTCGAACCGGAAGGCCGCCCCGATCCGGTCCCGCACGCGGGCCGGGAGCGTGCGGACGTCGTCGAGGGTCGCCGCGCGGACGCCCCAGACCGCGTCGCCGAGCTGGCGCGCGCGGTACGCGGGCTCGCCGGCCGCCACGACCCAGGCCACGAGCGCATCCGGATCGATCCCGGAGAGCCCCGGCCGCCGATCGAGCGACGTGGCCCGCCGCGCCGCCGCGCCCGGGCCGGTCGGCGGGGCCGCAGCGACCGAGCCGGCAGGCAGGTCGGCGGTCATGGGCGTGTCGGACGGGTCGTGGGGCGGTGTCATGCCGGCGATTCTCCCACGGCCGGGACGACCGTGGACCCGACGAGCGCGGGCCTCCCGCGTCGGAGCTCCGCGGCGGTCATCGGCCGGGCACCGGCGAGCCGCACGTCGAGGAGCCGGAGCCGACCGTCGTGCGTCGCGAGAGCGAGCCCGTCGCCGTCCGCGACGATCGTCGCCGCGACGTCCGCGGCCTCGGCCGGGCCGACAGCCGCACGGGTGACGATGAGCCGGCCGAGCGGCGTCTCGACGAAGCTCCCCGGCCACGGGAGGTGGGCGCGGACGAGTCGCTCGAGGGCGTCGGCGCCGAGCGCGGGGTCAAGGCGCCCATCCTCCCGCCGGAGCGGGCGGGTGATCGTCGTCCCCGCCTCGGGCTGCGGGATGGCGGAGAGCTCGCCGGCGAGCCACCCGGGCAGCATCGCCGCGAGGAGCGCGGCCGCATCGGCCGCGAGCACGGCCTCGAGCAGCGGGCCCGTTTCCGTCCCGTCCAGGGCACGCCGCGTCGTCGCGACCATCGGCCCGGTGTCCATCCCCGCGTCCATCCGGAAGAGCGTGACGCCGGTCTCCGGGTCGCCCGCCGCGATCGCGGCCGGGATCGGCGTCGCGCCGCGGTGACGCGGCAGGAGCGACGGGTGGAGGTTGAGGAAGCCGGCCGCCGGGACGGCGAGGAGCGCCTCGGGGACGATGCGCCCGTAGTCCGCGAGCACGACGACGATCGGGTGGAGGGCAGCGAGTGCCCGGGCAGCCTCGGGCACCCGGAGCGACCGGGGCTGGAGGAGCGGGAGCCCGACCTCCCGGGCACGCCCCGCGACGGGAGTGGGCGTCGGCACCGCGTCGCGGCCGGCGGGTCGGTCGGGCGTCGAGACGACGGCGACGAGGTCCACGCCGGGCAGGGCGACCAGCGCGTCGAGCAGCGGGAGCGCGAAGGCACCGGAGCCGAAGAAGACGACGTTCGCCGGACCGCGTGCGCGGTCGGGGCGGGCGGGCGGCGAGCCTCCGGTCACTCCGGGCTCAGCCGCGATGCGCGAGCGCCTCGCGGGTCGGCTCGTCCTCGGTCTCCTCGAGCGACGCGACCGGGATGAGCTCGGATTCCAGGTCCTCGAGGAGGTCGATGTAGAGCTTCCCGTCGAGGTGGTCGATCTCGTGCTGCATCGCCCGGGAGAGGAGGCCGGAGCCCGACACCTTGTACTTCTTGCCCCGGCGATCCTGGGCGACGACCCAGACCTTCTCGCGGCGGGTGACGTAGGCGACGAAGCCCGGGAGCGAGAGACAGCCCTCGAGGTCGCGGTCGTCGCCGTCGGCGCGGACGATGCGCGGGTTCACGAGCTCGAGCAGCCGGCCCTTCACCTCGACGACCGCCACGGCGAGCGGCACGCCGAGCTGGGGCGCGGCGAGCCCCACGCCCGGGGCATTGCGCATCGTCTCCGTGAGGTCGTCGACGAGCCCGTGGAGGTACTTGCCGAAGCTGTCGACGGGCTCGCCCTTGAGCCGCAGCCTGGGGTCGCCGAGCGTGAGGACGGGCCGGACGGTCATGGCCGGGAGTATACGGGACGTCGCGGAGCGGGCCGGTCGACCGGGCGGTCGGTCATCAGAGGAGCGACTCCGGGTCGACGTCGATCGACCACGGTGCCGGCAGGCCTCCATCGAGCAGCGCCGCAGGGTCGGAGCCGCGCAGCACGACGTGCCAGCGCCAGCGGCCGCCCCGGCGCGCGACGTAGGCCGGGGCCGGTCCGACGACCGCCACGCTGCTCCCCCGCTCCGCCGCGCGCGCCCGGAGCGTCTCCGCGAGGTCCCGGGCCGCCCGGTGCGCCGCGTCCCTGTCCGGCAGGGCGACCGTGAGCTTCACGAGTCGCCCGAACGGCGGCGACCCGAAGCGCTCGCGGAGTGCGAGCTCCGTGGCGTAGAAGCCCCCGACGTCCCCATCGACCACCGCGCGGATGACGGGGTGGCCGGGCAGGTAGGTCTGGATGATCCCGCGGCCCGCGTGCTCCCCGCGCCCGGCGCGGCCGATCGCCTGGACGAGGAGCTGGTACGTGCGCTCGGCCGCACGCTCGTCGGGCACGTTGAGCGCGATGTCCGCGCTCACGACGCCCACGAGCGTCACCTCGGGGATGTCGAGGCTCTTCGTCACGAGGCTCGTGCCCACGAGGATGTCGAGCCGACCGTCCGCGAACGCATCGACCGTGCGTTCGGCCGCGCCCTTCCGCTCGACGACGTCGCGATCGAGCCGGCCGACCCGCGCGCCCGGGAAGCGCTCCCGGACCTCACGCTCCACGCGCTCCGTCCCTCCGCCGAGGTAGCGGATCCGCGCCGACGCGCACTCGCGACAGCGCCGCGGCACTCCGACGGTCGCGCCGCAGTGATGGCAGCGCAGGACGGAGACGGACTCGTGGTAGACGAGCGGTCGCTCGCAGTCGGGACAGGTCTCGACGTGCCCGCAGTCGCGGCACAGGACGACGGAGGCGGCGCCGCGACGGTTCATCACGAGGATCGCCCGGTCCCCCCGCGGCAGGTCGAGCTCGCCGAGCGCCCCGACGAGGCGTCGCGACAGCAGGTCACGGTTTCCCGCGGCGAGCTCGTCGCGGAGGTCGACGACCTCGATGGCCGGCGGAGAGCCGGCGAGTCGCTCGGGCAGGGTCATGTGTCGGTAGGCGCCGCCGAGCGCCCGCCCCATCGACTCCACCGCCGGCGTCGCGCTCCCGAGGACGACCGCGGCCCCGGCGAGCGCCCCGAGCCGGACGGCGGTGTCGCGTGCCTGGAGACGGGGCATCCGGTCGCTCTTGTACGCCGGGTCGTGTTCCTCGTCCACGACGATGAGTCCCACGTCGGCGAGCGGCGCGGTGGCCGCCAGCCGCGTCCCGACGACCACATCGGCGGCCCCGGCCCGGATCCGTCGCCACTCGTCCGCGCGCTCGCCGTCCCCGAGCGCGGAGTGGAGGACGGCCACCTCCACCCCCATGTCCGACCGGATCCGATCGACGAGCGGCGTCGCGAGCGCGATCTCCGGGACGAGCACCAGCGCCGGCCGGCCGGCCTCCAGCGACGCCGCGATCGCCTCGACGTACACGGCGGTCCGCCCGCCGCCGGTCACGCCGTCGAGGAGGAACGGCCTCGGGTCGCGGGCCGCGATCGCCGCGCCGATCGCCGCGACCGCGGCGGCCTGCTCGGCGGAGAGCTGCGCGCCAACGGGGCGGCTGCCGCGGCGCCCGGCGGGGCGATCGCCGAGCGGCCTGCGCTCGCGCTCCCGGACGTCCGCGGCCACGAGGCCGCGCTTCACGAGCGTCGTCGACACGCCGCCGCCGTGGCGGGTGGCGATCGACGCGGCGACGATCCCGCCGGATCCGGCCGCGACGACGTCCGCGAGGGCCTCGCGCTGCCGGGGACCGAGCGGTCGGCCGGCGACGCGTTCCGACGCGGCGAGGGCGCGGAGCATCACGACGCCCGCGTCGGTCGCCACGAGCCAGCGCTCGAAGCGGGGCCCCGCGCCGGCGGTCGTGAGCTCCCATTCGAGGGCGACCAGCCCCCTCGCCTCGAGCGCGCGGAGGCGGCGGAGCACCGCCGGGCGGCCCTCCGTGCCGACGAGGTCCGGCACCGCGCGCGGCCCGCCTTCGAGGCGGTCGAGGAGCGCCGCGTCGGCGTCGTCGAGGGCAGCGCCGAGGAGCCCATCCGGCTCGAGCGGCGGCCGCCGCTCGACCACGAGCTCCAGACGCTCGAGGAGGCCGGGGGGCAGCATGGCGCGGACCGCGGACGACGCCGGTGCGAGGTACGTCTCCGCGACCCACCGGGCGAGCGCGAGCGAGAGCGCGGGCAGCAGCGGGCCGTCCGTCCGGACGCGCGCGACGATCGGCTTCGTCGCGACCTCGGGCGCGACGGTCACCCGCCCCATGACGACCCCGAGCGCCCGGCGTCGACCGAACTCGACGATCACCGCCTCGCCGGGCTCGAGATCGGCGAGGGCCGCCGGCACGTGGTACGTGTACGGATGGTCGCCGGCGGGCCCGGCGGCGTCGATCGCGACCTCGACCCACCCGGCGGAGGCACGCTGCGGCTCGGTCACCACGCCGCCGGGCTCGGCCATCGGTCAGACGCGGACCCGTCGGGCAGGGTGGTCGCGGTGCGCGTCCGCGATGAGCTCGACGATCCGGGCCGCCGTCCGGTCGATCTCGCCGGTCGCGTTCTCCACCACGTGGTCGTAGTCCTCGCGTCGGGCGAGCTCGATGGCGGCATTGCGCTGCCGGATCTCGAGCTCGTCGGCGCTCTCCGTCGCACGGCTTCGCAGGCGCCGGAAGAGCTCCTGCATGGACGGCGGCACGAGGAAGATGAGGATGGCCTCGGGGACCCGTTTCTTCACCATCTCGGCGCCCTGCACGTCGATCTTGAGGACGACATCCCGCCCGGCGGCGAGCGCGGCCCGCACGCTGTCCCGGGGCGTCCCGTACCAGTTGCCGTGCACCTCCGCCCACTCGAGGAACCCGTCCTCGTCGCGCAGCTCCGCGAACGTCGCCGGCGTGACGAAGCGATAGTGGATCCCGTCGACCTCGCCCGGCCTCGGCGCCCTCGTGGTGCACGTCACGACGTAGTGGTACGCCGCGGCGGTCGGCAGGCGCCGCATCGCCTCGATGATCGTGTCCTTCCCCACGCCGGACGGGCCGCTGATGATGACCAGCTGGGCGCCGACCGCGCCGAGCGTGGTGGGCCTCATGCGTCCGGCGCCCCGGCCGTCGGCTGGCCGTCGAGCGCGGCGGAGCGGATCCGGAGGTCGGCAAGGACCTGCTCGAGCTCCGGCGGAAGCGCCGCCACGGCGCGGATGAGATGGCCGTCCGCCGGCGACTGCAGCTCGAGGCGCCAGGCGTGGAGGAAGAGCCGCGCCAGCCCGTCGGGTCCCCGCCGCGCCGTCCCGGTCCCGTAGAGGACGTCGCCCGCGACCGGATGGCCGAGCGCCGCGAAGTGGACCCGGATCTGGTGGGTCCGTCCGGTGACCAGGTCCGCCTCGACGAGCGTCCACCCGGTGAGCCGCTCGCGGACCCGGTACCCGGTGGTCGCCGGCCGCCCGTCCTGGACGACCGCCTGGCGCATCCGATGCCGCGGGTCGCGCCCGATCGGCGCCTCGATCCGGCCGACGGGCGCCTCCAGCGCGCCCTGCACGAGCGCGAGGTACGCCTTCTTCACGCGCCGCGCCTTGAGCTGCGCCATGAGGCTGGCCTGCGCACGGTCGTCCTTCGCGACCATGAGGAGGCCGCTGGTGTCGCGGTCGAGCCGATGGACGATGCCGGGGCGCTGCACGCCCGCGATCCCGCCGTAGTGCGTCCCGCGGGCGAGGAGCGCGTTCACGAGCGTGCCGCCGCGGTGGCCCGGCGACGGATGGACGACGAGCCCGGCGGGCTTGTCGACGATGAGGATGTCGTCGTCCTCGTACACGACATCAAGCGGGATCGCCTCCGGCTCGAGCGCGAGCGGCTGGGGCTCCGGGACCTCGAGGCGGAGCGAGCCGCCCGGGGCGAGGATCGTGTGCGCCTTGACCACGACGCCGTCCACCGTGAGCCGTCCGTCCGAGATGAGCCGCTGGACGTACGAGCGCGAGAGCCCGGAGCGATCGGCCGTGAACCGGTCGACGCGCTCGCCGGCGGCCTCGGGCGGGATGATGAGGGTGAGCTCCGTCACGGCGCGGCCGATCCCCCGTCGTCGACCGTCGGCGGCGTGCGCGAAGGCAGGAACGCGGACAGCAGCAGGAGGAGGATGGAGATCGTGATCGCCGAATCCGCGACGTTGTACGTGTAGAAGCGGAGGGAGCCGATGCCCATGTCGACGAAGTCGACGACGTAGTCGAGGCGGACGCGGTCGATGAAGTTGCCGAGCGCCCCGCCGAGCAGCAGCCCGAGCGCGATCGTCACGAGCAGCCCGCCGTTCGCCGCGGTGCGGCCGTGGAACCAGACGATGAGCGCGACGACACCGACGCTCACGAGCGCGAAGATGCCGGCCTGGCCGCGGAACAGGCCGAAGAGGGCTCCCGTGTTGTGGATGTACCAGATCCGAAGCCAGTCGCCGACGACCTCGACGGGCTGGCCGAGCGGGTAGTTCGCGACGACATAGGCCTTCGCGAGCTGGTCGACGACGACGACGAGCGCCGCGATCCCGAAGAAGACGAGCCAGCGCCGCACCGTGATGCCGAAGACGACGGCGCTCACCGCACCGCCCCGCCCGGCGACCCGGACGGCCCGCCCGGTGCCGTACCGCGGCTCACGACCCCGCGACCTCTCGGCGCACGATCGCGAAGCGGAACCTGCCCTCCTCCACGGCCACGTCACCGGTCGCCGCGTCCGGGGGGATCGCACCGACCCTGCACGTGTCCGCGAGCGTCTCTGCGGCCACCGCGGTGAAGTGGCCCGCCAGTCGGTCGGCGGCCGGGCCGGCCTCCACGATGATGTCGATGCGCTCGTCGAGCTCGAGCGTCATCTCCCGACGAAGGTCCTGGACCGCCCGCTGGAGCTCCCGGGCGTCGCCTTCCGCGCGGAGCTCGGGTGTCACGGTGGTGTCGAGCACGACGACGAGTCCCTCGTCGTGGGCGACCGCGGTCCCCGGACGCGGGGTGGCGAGGATCTCGACCTCGTCTGGCGCGAGCGTCACGCCCGCGAGCGTCACCGACCCGTCGGCGTGGAACTCCACCGCACCGTCGCGTGCCGCCGCCATGATCGCCGGGATCGCCGGGCCGAGCTTCCTGCCGATCTTCGGGAGGAGGGGCTTGACCCGACGCTCGACGAGCTCGGAACCGTCGGCGAGGATCTCGACGTGCTTGACGTTGACCTCTTCCGCATACCGCTCGAGCGTGTCCCCGCGGTACCGGAGGTCGGTCCCGGGGAAGGCGACCCAGACCCGTGCCAACGGCTGCCGGAGCTTGATGCCCGCCTGGCTGCGGAGCGATCGGACGAGCTCTGTGGCCCGATGGATGACGCGCATCGTCTCCTCGACCGCCGGGTCGCGGTACCCGGCGAGCTCGTCGGAGGGCCAGCCGGTGAGATGCACGCTCTCCGGGGCGGACCCATCCACGGCGACGACGAGGTTCCGGTAGATCGACTCGCTGAGGAACGGGAGGATGGGGGCGAGGGTACGCGCGAGGCCGACGAGCACCGCGTGGAGCGTCGCGAACGCGGCGTCGCGGTCGCGCTCGTCGTCGGAGCGCGAGAAGCGCTTCCGGCTGGACCGCAGGTAGCGGGTCGACAGGTCGTCGATGAAGCCCGAGAGCTCGCGCGCGGCCGCGTCGAGGTCGTTGTCCGCGAGGCATTCGCCGACGCGCGCGGAGACCGCCGCGAGCCGCGAGAGGATCCACCGATCGAGGACACGCCGCTCGTCGAGGGGCGGCGCCGGCCGCTCGGTGCCCCAGCCCGTGAGGCGCGCGTACGTGACGAAGAACGAGTAGACGTTCCAGAGGATGAGGAGCTCGCGGCGCGCCTCGTCGGCGGCATGCCAGCCGAAGAGGATGTTGTCGTCGGGGCGTGCCTTCGCGTACATCCAGCGCATGACGTCGACGCCCATCCGCTCGGCCGCCTCGTCGAACTCGATCGCGTTCCCCCAGCTCTTGTGCATCGGCCGGCCGTCCTCGCCGTAGAGCGTCGCGTAGCCGAAGATCGTCCGGAATGGCGGCTCGCGGCGGAGGACCGTGCTCATGGCGAGAAGCGAGTAGAACCAGTTGCGGAACTGGCCGGGGAAGCTCTCCGTGATGAAGTCCGCGGGGAACCAGCGCTCCCAGTAGGCGGGGTCGGTCCGGTAGTGCATCGTCGAGAACGGCACGATCCCGGCGTCGAGCCAGGGGTTCCCGACGTCGCGGATCCGCTCCACCGGTGCACCGCACGACGGGCAGGCGATCCGCACGGCGTCGACGTACGGCCGATGCGACGTGTGGCCGTCGAGGACCTCCCAGCCCTCCACCGCGCGCTCCTTCAGCTCGTCCCGGCCGCCGATGACCTCCACGGTCCCGCACGACCGGCAGTCGTAGATCGGCAGCGCGAGGCCCCAGTAGCGCTTCTTGCTGATCATCCAGTCGTGCATGTTGAGGAGCCAGTCGAGCTCCCGCTCGTACCCGAAGGATGGGAGCCAGCGGATGCGATCGACGACCTCCATGATCTGGTAGCGGAGGCTCGCGTCCACCTCCTCGGCGGTGAGCTCCGAGCGCGGCCGGTCGTACACCACGCCCATGCTGATGTACCACTCGTCGACGAGCCGGAAGACGAGCGGGGTCCCGCAGCGCCAGCAGTGCGGGTAGCGATGGAGGTACGGCTCGAGTCGGTAGAAGGACCCGTGGTGGCGGAGGCGCTCGACGATCTGCTCCGTCACGTCGCGGACGTCGCGACCGGAGAGCGCGTCGAAGCCGTCGACGAAGATCCCCGACTCGTCGAGCGGCGCGATCATCGGCAGCCCCAGCTGCGTGCCCAGCGCGTAGTCCTCAGCGCCGCAGCCCGGGGCGACGTGGACGATACCGGTCCCCTCCTCCTCGCCGACCTCGTCCCAGGCGACGACCCGGTGCTCGTAGTGGGGCCCCGACCGCCCGCCCGCGGCGAACGCCGCACGGACCGCGGGAAGCTCGTCGAACGGGCCCGCGTAGCGCCAGCCCACGAGCTCCGATCCCGTCCGCTCCTCGAGGATCTCGTACGGGCCGGCCAGCGCGATCGCGAGGGTCCCCTTCCCGAGCCAGAGGTCCTCGCTCCCCTGCCGGACCCTCACGTACGCGAGGTCCGCGCCGACGGCCGCCGCGACGTTCGACGTGAGGGTCCACGGCGTCGTCGTCCAGACGAGGAGCGCCTCGCCGGGCCGGTCGATGAGCGGGAAGCGCACGGTGAGGCCCGGGTCCTCGCGGTCCTGGTAGCCCTCGGTCATCTCGTGCTGGCTGATGCCGGTCCCACACCGCGCGCACCACGGCATGGTGTCGTGACCCTTGTAGAGCCAGCCGCGCCGGTGGCACTCGGCGATGAAGGCCCAGATGAGGTCGTTGTTCTCGTTGCTGAACGTGTAGTACGAGCCGCCGATCTCGGGCATCCCGAGGCGGCCGACGATCATCTCGACCGTGTCCGTCACCGGACCGTCGGACCCGTCGACCGTGATCGTCGCGCCCGGGTCGGCGGCGAGGAGGTCGCGTAGCCGGCGGAGATGGTCAGGGTCATCCCAGTCCATCCAGTACCCGAGGCGGATCGACTGCTCCGTCTGCCGCGCAGCGAACGTGAGGACCCGCTGCTTGCAGAGGCTCACGAACTCCGCGATCCCGTGCTCCTCGATGTCACGCTTGCTCGTGAAGCCGAGATCCTTCTCGACGTTGACCTCCACCCAGAGGCCCTGGCAGTCGAACCCGTTCTGCCATCGCTGCGCCTCCCCGAGCATCGCGTGATAGCGCTGGAAGACGTCCTTGTACGTCCGGCCCCAGGCGTGGTGGACGCCCATCGGGTTGTTCGCGGTGATCGGCCCATCGAGGAAGCTCCACCGGGGTCCGGCGGAGTTCTGGGCCCGGAGCTTCGCGAAGACCCGCCGTTCACGCCAGAACGCGAGGATCGCGTGCTCCTGCGCGATGAGATCGGGCTTGCTCGAGACGGGTGCGAACATCTCCCCTCGCATGACGAACGGCGTCTCGCCCGGGCCGGACGCGACGCCGTCACGTGGGATCGACGCGGACCGGGCGGCGCCGGGACGCCGGACCCGCTCCCGACGACGATCGGAGCCGCGTAAGCGTCCCACAGCCGTTCACGGAGCGTCAACCCGAGGCGACGCGCGAGGCGGCCCGTCGACGGCCCGGCGGTCGGTCGTCGGGCCCGTGGGCCCGGCCCCCAGGCTCGTGCCTCGGGAGCGATCCGTCGATCCGGGGTATCCTCCTCACCCGAGATGGCCACCCAGACCACGACCGCCGCCGATCGCCCGCGTGCGCGATCCTCCTTCGCCGCGGCGTTCCTCTCGTTCCTCTTCCCCGGGCTCGGCCAGGCGTACGCCGGCGCGTGGGAACGGGCGCTCCTCTTCGCCGCGATCCCCATCCTCGCCTTCGCGCTCCTGGGCGGGCTCCTCTTCCGCTTCCGCGTGGAGGTCCTCGGGGTCGTCCTCCAGCCCGCGATCCTCGTGGGGCTCATCGTGCTGAGCGTGGGCATCCTCGCCTACCGCGCCATCGCGATCGTGGACGCGTACCGCGTCGCCGACTACATGAACGGGGTCCAGGAGACCGGCGGCGGCCGTCTCGGCCCCGCTCGGCGCCACCGCGACCCTCTCGCCATCATCGGGCTCGGCGCGATCCTCGTCGTCCTCCTCGCCGGCCATCTCGCCATCGGCTACTACGGCATGCAGGCACTCGACCTCGTCGGAAGCGTCTTCGGCGGCGGCGATCCGACCGACGGGGCGGTGGTCGTCGCGCCCACCTCCTCGCCCGTCCCGGGCGCTACTCCCACGCCGACGCCCGACCCGGGCGTGACGGCCGCGCCCACGCAGGTCGTGAAGTGGGACGGCACGGAGCGGCTCAACATCCTCCTCGTCGGCGTCGACCAGCGTCCGGACCAGGGGTACTTCAACACGGACACGCTCATCGTCGCGAGCATCGACCCCGCCACGAAGCAGATCGCGATGTTCAGCATCCCCCGCGACACGGTCGACGTGCCGCTGCCCGCAGACAGCCCGGCCCGCGCCGTCTACGGGGCGACGTTCGGGGGAAAGATCAACAGCCTGTGCATGGCCGCGAAGGCCCGCCCGGACATCTTCCCCGCCGGCTGCTTCGGGACGATCAAGGAGGTCCTCGGGAACCTCTACGGCCTCGACATCAAGTACTACGTCGAGGTGAACTTCGACGGGTTCGTCCAGGTCGTGGACGCGCTCGGCGGGGTGACGATCAACGTCCAGATGCCGGTCGTCGACGACTCGTACCCCGGTGACAAGGGGCTGCTCACGCGCGTGTACATACCGTCCGGCGTCCAGCACATGACCGGAGCCGAAGCGCTCGTGTACGCGCGCAGCCGCCACGGATCGTCCGACTTCGACCGCGGCCAGCGCCAGCAGCGCGTCCTCCTCTCACTCCGCCAGCAGGCGGACTTCGCGTCGCTCATCCCGCGCATCCCCGACCTCGTCGGGAGCCTCAAGAAGGCCGCGCACACCGACATCCCCGTCGACCTCCTGCCGCAGCTCTCGCAGCTCGCGAGCGAGATCGACATGACCAAGCTCCGCTCGTACGTCTTCGCCCCGAGCTTCTGGTCGACCGAGGTCCGCTCGGGCGACCCACGCGGCTACGTCATCATCCCCAACGTCGACCGGATCCGGTACGCCGTGAAGAAGGCCTTCTCGGACGACCCTGCGGAGATCGCGCTCCGGGAGAAGGTCGCCGCCGAGAATGCCTCGGCCTGGGTCCTCAACGGCACGGGCACGGAGGGCCAGGCGGCGGACGTCGCGGGCTACCTCTCGTGGTCCGGCATGTCGGCGTCCGCGCCGAACCAGAAGCCGGAGGAGACCCCGGCGACGACGACGATCCGCATCTACAACGGCGCCGAGGCGCGGCTCAAGCAGACGATCGCCTACCTCAAGGCGACGTTCGGCGTCACGCCGACACCCGTCACCGACCCGGCCATCCGCGTCGACGTCATCGTCGTGACGGCCCCGGACACCCCGACGCTCGCGCCCCCGAACGCACCCTGACGTCCGAGCGCACCCTGGCGTCGCGGGCCGCCGGCTTCAGCGCTCGTAGACCGGCGTGAGCCAGTGCGCGTACGCGGGCACGTTGCCGCGCACGATCTCGAAGTAGCGGGCCTGGAGCCGCGTCGTGATCGGGCCGGGAACCCCGCCGCCCACCTTGCGATGATCCACCTCGATGACGGACGACACCTGGGCGCCGGTCCCGCAGAGGAGGACCTCGTCGGCGACGTACAGCTCGGTCCGGTCGATCGATCGCTCCACCACCGGGATCCCCATCTCGGTCGCGAGCAGCATGAGGGCCGCCCGGGTGATCCCCTCGAGGATCTCGTCGGTCACCGGCGGCGTGATGAGGACGCCGTCCCGCACCATGAACAGGTTCTCCGCGGAGCCCTCCGACGCGTGGCCGTCCCACGTGAGGACGATCGCCTCGTCGTAGCCGTCGAGCATCGCGTCCGTCTTCGCGAGCGCCGAGTTGACGTACGCCCCGACGATCTTGCCCCGCGCCGGGATCGCCACGTCGGCGGTCCTGCGCCAGCTCGACGTCTTGACCCGGATCCCGGCGTGCGTGTCGATGTAGTCACCGAAGGGCGAGCTCACGATGTAGAAGTCGTGCGCGAGCCCGTGGAGCCGGACCCCGATCGCCTCGGTGCTCTTGTAGACGGACGGGCGGATGTAGGCGTCCTCGCGGAAGCCGTTGCGGCGGACGACCTCGATGACGAGCTTCACCCACTCGTCCACCGAGGGCAGCCCCTCGTCCATGAACAGGACCTTGGCGGAGCTGCGGATGCGCTCGATGTGCTCGCGAGCCTTGAGCACGTAGAGCTGCTGCTCGTCCTCGTTCCAGTACGCCCGGATCCCCTCGAAGACGGCCGTCCCGTAGAGGAACGCGTGCGTCATGATCGAGACGTTCGCCTCGCTCAGGGGTACGAAGTCGCCCCTGAAGTAGCAGACGAGTCGCTCCGGATCGGCGCCGATCCGGGCGGTGCTCGACTCGGTCGCCCGGGACGGCTGCTGGGTCACCATGGCGAGGCTCCACGACTGTCGCCCCGGGCGGTGGCGCTCCCCGGGGACCTTGCCCGAGTATACCCGCCGGCCTCCTCCCGGCCGATGCGGCGGACCGCGCCTCAGCCAGCCGCGACTCCCGCCGTGCCGATCCCGAGGAGCACGCAGGCGAGGTAGACGACGTAGAACGCGCCCCCGACGAGGAGCCACCGGCCGCGCAGGACGCCGCGGACGCGCATCGGCACGAAGATCGCGGCCGTCGAGAGGAACGCGATCCCCGCCGACGCGAACACGATCGGCGCCGCCGCGGAGACCGACCACATGGCGGGGGCGAAGAACAGCGCGACGACGGTCGGGACCATGCTCTGGAAGACCATCGCGCCCGTGATGTTCCCCATGGCGAGCGTGTCCTTCGACTGGCGGATCCAGATGACGCTGTTGAACTTCTCGGGAAGCTCCGTCGCGATCGGCGCGATGATGAGCGCGAGGATCGCGACGCTCACCCCCAGGTCACCCGCGAGCCCTTCGACGGCCCCGACGAAGACGAGTGCTCCTGCGATGATGAACCCGAGGGCGACCGCGACCTGGAGCCCCACGATCCTCAGCCGGGGACTCCCGTCGGCCACGCGCGTCCGGGCATCGAGCCGGTGCAGGCGGAGGGGTGCCAGGGCGTCCGCCCCGCCGCCCGGGTCACTCTCCGCCCGGAAGTGCTCGCGGACGTAGAGGGCGTAGAGGACGAGCAGGCCGGCTCCGATCGCCCAGCGGGGCCAGACGAGGTCGGCCGGGAGGAAGGCCGCCCCGATCGCGATCGCGTAGCCGATGTAGAACCAGCGGACGTCGTGGAAGAGCACCACCGGCTGGACGAGCATCGTCTCGCCGAGGGCGCGGCGCCGCGCCACGGCGAGAACGGCGACGCCCGACACGAACATCGCGAGGGTCGAGAGCATGAACGGCGCGCCGAGGATCGCACCGATGCCGATCTCGTTGTTCGAGTCGCCCTGCGCGACGAGGATCGCGATGATGGGGATCATCGTCTCCGGGAGCGCGGTCCCGACCGCGGCGAGCACCGAGCCGACCGCTCCCTCCGCGAGCTGGAGCTTGTGCCCGACCCACTCGATGCCGTTGGTGAACAGCTCCGCGCCGGCGAGGATGAGGACGAACGCGGCGACGAGGATCGCGAGGTCCATGGTCAGGCGCCTGCCGCCCCGGCGATGACGACGCTCAGGGCGATGACGGCGAGGATGCCGACGGCGACGAGCGCCATGCGGCGATCGCCCTGCCGGAGGTACCCGACGAGCGACGCGGCGACGCGGATCGAGGGGGTCGCGATCGTCAGCGCGAGGCCGAGCCACATGAAGCCCGCCGGCTCGAACGCGAAGACCTCGGCGACCACGACGCGCGGGTCGAACGGCGGATAGCCCGTGTCGAGGGGCGAGATGCCGTCGACGAGCATGAGCACGACCCCGATCGCGAGGAGCGCGACGCTCACCCCGATCCCCCATTGGAGGATCCGCGCGATCGCGAGCTCGAGGCGGCGCGTGGCGTCCACGCCCGGCGGCGCGTCCGGGGCCGCGCCCGGCTGCGAGCCACGCCACCGCGACCCCACGGCGCCGCTCACCCGAGCGCCTTGACGGCCATCTGCCACGCCGTGTACGCGAGGACGACGATGAACAGGATGCGGATGACCCGGACGTCGATCCTGTGCGAGACGCGAGCTCCGACCGCGGCGCCGACGAACACGCCGAGCGCGGTCGGCGCCGCCACGTACGGATCGATCCCACCGCGGAGCAGGTAGACGACCGCGCTCGCGGACGCCGTGATGCCGATCATGAGGTTGCTCGTCGCGGTCGCCACCCGGAGCGGGACTCCCATCGCGAGGTTCATGAGCGGGACCTTCACGATCCCCCCGCCGACCCCGAGGATCGCGGAGACGAGCCCGGCGAAGAGGCTCCCAAGGATGCCGAACGGGTAGCGCCGGACGGTGTATCCGGGCCCGGAGAGGGACGCGACGAACCCGGCCCCAGCGCCCGGATCCAGGCCCGCGGGCGGCTCGGCGCCCTCCGGATCGAGGCCCGCGGGCAGCTCGGCCGACGCCCGAGTGGCCCCAGGCGCATCCGGAGTGGACGTCGCGGGACCGGGCGCCTCCGGGCGCCTGGCGGCACGCCGCACCATCGTCGCGGCCGTGTACGCGAGGAGCAGTGCGAAGAGCCCGGCGACGACCCGGTCCGGCAGCAGGAAGGCCACGAGGCCGCCGGCGAGCGCGCCGATGGCCGTGAACAGCTCGAGCGACATCCCGAGCCGGAGGTTGGCGACGTGCCGCTGGAGGTAGACGCCGGCGGCCGCGCTGCTCGTCACGATGACGGAGACGAGGCTGACGCCCACCGCCTCACGAAGGGGCAGCCCGAAGCCGAGGGTGAGGAGGGGGACGATGAGGATGCCACCCCCGAGGCCCAGCAGGGACCCGAAGGTGCCGGCGGCGACGCCGCCGGCCGCCATGAGGAGCGCGACCGTCACCGTCGGGCCCTCGTGCCGCGACCGGGCTCGTCGCCCGGACGCGGCACGGTCGCGGTCATCCGAGCGTCAGGGCCGCAGGTGCTGCGGAGCGTACGGCAGGAGCGCGACGTGCCGCGCGCGCTTGAGCGCGACGGACAGCTCGCGCTGGTGACCCGCGCACAGCCCCGTCTTCCGGCGCGGCTCGATCTTTGCCCGCTCGGAGAGGTACCGTCGCAGCCGGTTGACCTCCTTGTAGTCGATGACGACCGTCCTGTCCGCGCAGAACGCACAGACCTTCCGTCGCCGCCGGTCCCGGTAGTACTCGTCGCGCTTCTTCGAGCGCGAAGGAGCAGGTGCCATGGGTCGTTGACTCCTCGTCATGGACGCGGCGCGCGGGCCGCGGGTCGTCCCGTGTCGATCGTGGGTGGAAGGTCAGAACGGGAGGTCGTCGAGGTCCTCGTAGGTCTCCTCGCCGCCCGCGGTGCCGCCTTCGGAGCCGGCCTTGCGGGCACCCCGGAGGGGGCTGACGTCGGGCTTGGCGCCGGCAGGCACACCTGTCGGAGCACCGGCCGGGGCGTCGCTCGGGCCTGGATCACCGTCGTCGCGCTGCGCACGGTCGAGGGAGGTCACCTGGTTCGCCACGAGCTCCGTCGTGTAGCGCTTCTGGCCGTCCTTGTCCTCCCACTGGCGGGTCTGGATGCGGCCCTCGACGTACACCTTGCGGCCCTTGCGGAGATGCTCGGCCGTCCGCTCCGCCAGCGGGCCCCACGCGACCACGCGGAACCACTCCGTCTCTTCCTGCCAGTTGCCGTCCTGGCCACGGTAGTTCCGGTTGACCGCGACGGTGAACTGCGTCACCGCCTGCCCGTTCGGCGTGTACCGCATCTCGGGGTCGCGCCCCAGGTTGCCGATGATCATCGCCTTGTTCAGCGACACGGCCCACCCCTCCCTGGGTCAGTCGACGGCGGCCGGAGCCGCCTCGCTCTCGGACTCGTCGATCCGCTCGACGATGTCCTCGGCCTCGTCGATGTCGTCGACGAGCGCGTCGACGACGATGTCGATCCCGAGGTCGACCTCGGCATCGACGACCCCGCCCTTCTTGCTCGATCGGACGGGCCGTTCGATCCGGAGGACGAGGTGTCGGAGGACCTCCTCGGTGATGAGGAGCCCGCGCTCCAGCTCGATGATCGTCTCGGCCGGAGCCTCGAACACGATGATGTGGTACTGGCCCTCGCGATACCGGTCGATCTGGTACGCGAGCCGGCGACGGCCCCACGGCTGGGCCTTCACGATCTGTCCGCCGCCGCCGACGATCGCGCGAGTGGTCCGCTCAAGGACCGCCTGGGTGCGCTCGTCCGGCGCGTCCGGCCGGAGGATGAGCATGAGTTCGTATCGGCGCATGCGCCACTCACTCCTTCCTGTGGGGTTGCCCCGGTCGTCCTGGTGCCGGCCCGATAGGGCGCGAGGCATGCGCACGGAGCAGAAAGGTCCCGCGGAGCATAGCACGGGCCGGTGGGCGGCCCGATGTATCCTCAGGCCATCGACCCGGGACCGGTCCCCGACAGGGAGCTCGCGTGGCCACGAACACGATCCTCATCCTCGACGCGGACCCCAGGGCAGCCGAGGCCCTCGCGGCGCCGCTCATCGCCGCAGGCCACGGCGTCACCGTCCTCGCGTCCGCCGACGATGTGGTCGCGGCCGCCACCGGCTACCGGATCCTCGTCATCGACGTGCTGGAGCCGGGGCACGACGCCCTGGGGGTCTGCCGGCTCGCCAGGGTGGTCCCCGAGCTGCGGCACCTGGCGATCTGCGTCATCACGCGACTGGACGACGTGGACTCCAGGGTGAAGCTGCTCGAGGCCGGCGCCGATGAGGTACTCCTCGCGCCGGTCGACAGCGGCGAGTTCGAGGCACGCGTCGCCGCGCTCCTCGTGCGCTTCCAGCGCTCGACGATGGTCGGGCAGGAGGCCCTCGCCGCGGAGGGGACCGTGCGTCGCCGCCGACGGTCGATCGCGGTCTTCAGCGCGAGCGGCGGCGTCGGCACCACGACGATCGCCGTGAACATCGCGCTGACGCTGGCCGAGAAGTACCCGGATCGGACGGCGATCATCGATCTCCACTGGCCGTTCGGCCAGGTGGCGACCCACCTCGACCTCGCATCGCGCCAGACCCTCGGACAGCTCACGCGGGACGAGGCCGCGCTCCGCGACCCGGAGCTCCTCAAGACGTACGCCGAGAGGCACGCGAGCGGCCTGTGGGTATTCGCCGCGCCCGGCACCTGGGAGCCGTTCGGGGCGCTCGGCTCCGAGGGCGCGCAGCTCCTCGTGGCCACCGCGGCGCTCGCCTACGAGGCCGTCGTCATCGACGCCGGCTCTGCGACGGACGATCGGACGGTGGCCGTCCTGGAGCGGTCAGACGCGGTGGTCCTCGCGGTCTGCCCGGAGATCGCCGCGCTCCGGGCACTCCATTCGCTCGCGGACTCCCTGGTCCTCCACGACTTCGACATCGATCGGGCGGTCTTCGTGCTCAACAACCTCTTCGCCCGGGAGGTCCTCAAGGCGCAGGACATCGAGACCGCGCTCGGCCGTCGCCCGGCGGTCGAGCTTCCCTACGACCCGGTCGTCTACGTGAAGGCCGTCAACGAGGGCGTGCCCGTCGTCCGCGGCGCGCCGCTGTCGGCCCCCGCACAAGCCCTGACGCGGCTGGCCGCGGTCGCGGCCGGCGATCTCACGCCGGAGGAGGCCGCCGGCATCACGGTCCAGCCCACGGCGGCGACGCCTGAGAAGCGCCCGGCCGGACGCTTCGGGGGGATCTTCGGCCGGAAGGGCTGATCCGGCGGCCACGCAGTCGAGGAAGGAGGGCCCCGTGCAGGCGGCGACCGAGGGGCCTCGCGGGAGGCCACGTCACCCCCTGGCGCTCGCCATCCGGGCGTCGACGCGCTCCGAGCTGGCCGTGATCGGCCTCGTGCTGTTCTTCTACGTCCTCGTCTCGGTCGCGCTCGCCATCAGCCTGGCGGGGCACGCTGCGGCCGTCCAGATGCAGGTCACGGGCCTCGGCCTGGGACTCATGTACGTGGTGTGCATCTGGCACTCGGCGCGAGTCATGGGCGCACGTCGGACCGCGGCGTTCTTCGTGCTCGCCGGGGTCGTGACGTTCTTCGCGGAGTACATGGGCAGCAACTACGACTGGTTCTTCGGCGCGTACGAGTACACGGACGTCCTGGGACCGCGCCTCGGCGGCGTGCCCGTGCTCGTCATCGTCGTGTGGGGCGTGATCCTCTACTCCGCGTACATGCTCATCGACTGGCTCATGGGGCTCGGCGGCGTGCAGCGCGGCACGACGTGGCTCGGCCGCATCGGCTGGAGCGCCCTCATCGCGCTCGCGACCGGCGTCCTCCTGTCCGCCTGGGACCTGATGGTCGACCCGTTCGCGGTCTCGCGCGTGTGGGAGGACGTCCTCGGCTGGACGCCATGGTGGTGGTGGAGCGGCGGGAGCTACCTGCCCGAGCTCGCCGTGTGGCGGGGGTCGGGCGGCATCCCGGTCTCGAACTTCGCGGGCTGGGTCGGCGTGCCGTTCTTCATCGCGTTCGTGTTCACGCTCGTCTTCCGTCGCCCGGACCGGGTGACCGGGCGGCTCGTCAACGCGGTCCCGTTGCTCATCTACGGCTACCTGTACTTCACGTTCGTCGGCGGCCTGCTCGTGATGGACTGGTACGACCCGGGCCTCGGCCAGGCCGCGCTCATCGGCACGTTCACGATGGGGCCCATCCTCGTGATGGGCGTGCTCAAGCTCGCGAAGGACTACTGGACGCCGGCCGAGACTCCGGCCAGCAGCGAGGCTCACGCGCCCGGGCCCTGAGAGGTCCGGGGGCCGAGCCGGACGCTGCGCCGAGCAGAGCCGACGACTCGATCGGGCGCCATCGGCACGGGCGACGCCGGTCGTCGCCGGGCTGGTGCCGGGGGAGAGATTCGAACTCACACGGGCTCTCGCCCCGCGGTGTTTAAGACCGCTGCGTCTGCCGTTCCGCCACCCCGGCTGGTCCCAGCGTAGCGGGTCACGGCACACCAGCGTCGCGGACCCGGGCGCGTCAGCGTCGCGGCGTCGGGAGCGCCCGCGCGAGCGGTGCCGGGAGCGCTCGCGCGAGCCGCGTCGAGAGGGCCGTCACGAACGGCGTCGCGAGGTGGTGGGTGTCGCGGTAGACGAGGTACCGGCCGATCACCGCGGGGCACGGGCTCGACGGGCAGACCCACCGCGTCGGGTCGACGTACGCCGCCCCCCACGTGGTCGCGACGGAGCGTTCCATCGCCGTCCAGGCCGGGTCGATCGCTGCCTGCAGCGACGTCGCGCAGCGCAGGACGTGGGCGGTGTTCGCCGACAGGCAGTTCGGCGGGTCCGTCGGCGCGATGGGCGTGTCGCCGATGATCGCGACGGCTCCCGAGATCGGCAGCAGGCGGCGGACCATCCGCCCGAGACCTGCCCGGATCGCCACGCGGGCAGCGTCGCCGTCCACCGGGCGACCATCCACGATCGGCTGCACCGACCGGCTGTCGGCGAGGATGACGAGGGCCGGCCGTTCCGCCGAGATCCGCGCGAAGGCGGCGGCGCGCCACGCGTCGCACTCCGAGTATGCGCGCCGGTACGTCGAGCTCCAGACGCCGACGTCGGCGGACGTGCACGCGCTCTTCGTGAGCGAGACGAGGCGCCAGCCCTTGTCGCGGGCGATCCGCTCGAGCGCCGGGAACCACTGCGCGGCGTGCGAATCGCCGAACAGCACGACGGTCGTCCGCGATGTGGCGACTCCGTAGACGCACGCGCCGAACGCGACGATGGGCTGGTCGAGATGACACCCGTCGAGGTAGATCCGCGGCTGGTCGGCGCGAGCCGCGCGGAGCGATGGGACGAGGCCCGCGGGCAGTGCACCGTCGGCCGTGGGCGGGAGCGTCGGGCTGGGGGCGGGCGATGCGGGCGGGGAC
>JBAWVU010000009.1:0-22182 GCA_037147135.1 Chloroflexota bacterium | reverse complement strand
GGACGGGGGCAGGGAACCGATCCGGGACGGCGACTGGGTTCTTCTCCGGCCGAGTCGAGGCGCCGCCCGGCGGGAGCGGGGCGTCCGAACCCGAGAGCGGCGCGGCCGGCAATGCGGCCGACGCCGAGACGGCCGATGGCGACGGGGCCAACGGGGATGTCGTCGCGGTGTCGCGGCGTGGCGCGCCGTCCGAGCGGCGGGGCAGCGCGCGGGCCCTCGTCGACGCGTGGCGCGTCCTCGCGCGCGACCTCGCCGTCGCGGCGATCGGGGGGCGGCGCGAGGTGCGGGAGATGACGCTCCTCGAGGAGGTCGTCGCCCTCGCCGACCGGATCCCGCACGGCGCGGCGCTCGCGTTCCTCGAACGGCTCGATGCCACCGAACGGCTCCTCGAGGCGAACGTCAGCCCGGACCTCGCCATCGACACGCTCCTGCTCGCATGGCCGCGCGCGACGCGATGAGCGGAGCGTCGCTCGGCCGGACGCGCATCGCGGCGACCGTCCACGGTCGGGTCCAGGGGGTCGGATTCCGCCACTTCGTCTTCGTCACGGGACGCCGCTTGGGGGTGGACGGGTGGGTGGCGAACGCGCCGGACGGCACCGTCCGCTGCGAGATCGAGGGCGAGGGAGGCGCCGTCGCCGAGCTCATGCGGGAGCTCGAACGCGGGCCGATGGGGGCCTACGTCGAGCGTGTCGACCTCGCCCCTCGCGTCGCCACGGGGACGCGAACCGGGTTCGAGGTCCGCTCGTTCGGCCACTCGGGCGACTGATCCCGGACGGCCGGCGGGCCACGGACGGCCCACGGCGGAGTCGCTCGCGGCCGAGTGGCTCGCGGATCGGTGGCTCCCGACTGCGTGGCTCCCGGCAGCCCTCACGGAAGGCCGGCGAGCATCCCCCCGTCGACGGCCGTGAACGTGCCCGTCTGGTACGCGGCGGGGGCCGAGCACAGGTACGCGACGAGGCTGCCGAGATCGTCGGGTGCGCCGTACCTGCCCGCGGGGATCGAAGCCTGCATCCTCGTCCGGACATCCTCGATCGAGACACCGTCGCGCTCGGCGATGGCCCAGTCGATCGATTCGACGCGCGGCGTGAGGATCCGGCCGGGGAGGACACCATTCACCGTGACGCCGTCGGCCGCGACCGCACGCGAGACCGTCTTGAGCCACGCGGTGAGCGCCGACCGGCCCACGTTCGAGTAGACGAGCTCGCTGATCGGCTGGCGGACCCCCACGGAGAGGATCGCCACGACCCGTCCCCAGCGTCGCTCGCGCATCCCGGGCAGGAGGGCCTGGGCGAGCTCGACGGGCGTGAGGAGGAGGAGCTGCGTCGCCCGTGCCCAGCCGGCCGCGTCGGTGCCGAGCGGCAGGGTCATCGGGGGACCGCCCGCGTTGAGGACGAGGATGTCGACGCGACCGAAGGCCGCGATCGCGCGCTCGGCGACGAACGCGGCCGCGCCGGGCTCGACGGCGTCCGCCACGATGGTGCGGACCTCGACCCCATGCCGCGCCCGCATGCCGCGGGCCGTCTCGTCCAGGGCGTCCGCGCCGCGCGCCCACAGGATCAGACGGCACCCTTCTGCCGCGAGCCGGTCGGCGGAGGCACGCCCGAGCCCGGAGGAGGCGCCGCCCACGAGCGCGACGCGGTCGCGTAGCCCGAGATCCACGGTGTTCCCTCCCAGCGACCCGGCGCTGCCGGGGGTCGAACGGGAGTCGTTGCGGCTCCCGGGACCTGCATCGTGCCACGCGAGCGCTATCCTCGGGGCATGGCACCCGACTCCCCCGGTCCCGCGACGGTGCAGGATGCGATCGACCGCGCGCTCGAGGCATACGCCGCCCTCCAGGAGGTCGCCGAGGAGGTCGAGGATGAGTGGATGTACGTCCAGGACCTTACGGCCGCGCATCGGTCGCGGCTCGAGGCGATCGCCGCGACCGACGGTGACGATCCGGTCGACCCGGCCGTCGCCCGCGCGGTCGAGACCGCCTGCGACGAGATCGCGCTCGTGACCGACCCACACCGGGCCATCGACTGGCTCTCCACCTTCCCGAGCGTCGTCGCGATCGCGCTCGGCCGGGAACCGTAGGGGGGCCCGCGATGCGGTTCCAGGACGCGGCGCGGGACGCCCGCGCCGTCGTGTACGCCGGGATCCAGGCCGACCCGCTCGTGGCCCGTGCCGCGGCCGCGCTCGCCGGCGCGCCCCCGAGCGTGCTGCTGATGGCACGCGCGGCGATGAACGGCGAGCGGGACGACCCGGGCGCCTGGCGGGCGATGTTCCCGACCCTCCTCGGTCCGGGGGCATCGGAGGCGACGCGTGGTCGGGCGGAGGCTGCGCTCGGAGCGGCACTGGAGATCGGGTCGAAGGCGCACGCCGCGCGCGACCAGTACCGCGGCGCCGTGGTGGAGGAGCTCACGGCGCATCTCCTCGGACGCCGCTCCACGGCGGTAAGACGGGAGCGTCGTGTCCTCTTCGACGGCGTGCCGGCAGAGATCCATCCCTACGACGTGACGGTCGAGGCCGACGGGCGAGCGGAGGTATATGACTGCAAGTGGGGGGCGCGCGGGATCGGCGACGACGTGCTGCACCAGCTCGACGACGCGCGGGCCCACGCGGCCGACGACGACGTCGCGCTCCCGGTGGCGCTTGTCATCTTCGACACCGCGCGGAGCTGCGCCGTGAGGCTCGACCGGAGCTACGCCCCGCGGCAGGGGACCGCCTTCGTGACCCTCGAGACGATCTCCGACCTCGCGGCCGGGGCGCCGGCACCGGGCGACCCCGTCGTGCCCGACGACCGGCCGGCCCGCCGGTGAGCGACGACCGCGCGCGCAGCTACTCGGCCGCCTACCGCGTCCGCTTCGACGAGGCGCGCCCCGACGGGTCCGTCCGCGGGTCGGCGCTCCTCGGCTACGTGCAGGACGTCGCGTGGCTCCACTCGGAGGCTCTCGGCTTCACGCGCGACTGGTACACCGCGCGCGGCCTCTTCTGGCTCGTCCGGGCGGTCGACGTGAGGATCCTCGCGCCGATCGGCCACGGCTCGGTGCTCCAGATCTCGACACGCATCGCCGGGTTCCGGCGCGTCCTCGCACGGCGCGAGAGCCCCATGGTCGACGGCTCTGGAACGCTCGTCGCATCCGTCCTCACCGACTGGGTGCTCACCGACGAGCGTGGAGCCCCCTCGCGGATCCCCGACGACTTCACCGGCGTCTTCGGTGATGAGCCGACGTTCGACCCGGTCCGCGTCCCCCGCGGCGACCCGCCCGGCGATGCCGGCGTCACGCTCCTCGCCATCCGGGGCCGCGACCTCGACCCGGTCGGCCACGCCAACAACGGCGTCTACCTCGACCACCTCGATGAGTCCGTGGCGACGCTCCCCAACGGAGAGGCCGCGGTCGCTACGGTCCCCCGGCACTACGAGATGGAGTACCTCGCGCCGGCCGCGCGCGGGGACCGACTCGTCGCGCGAGCATGGCGCGACCGCGACGCGTGGCTCCACCGCCTGGACCGTGCCGACGGCGGCGCGCCCCTCCTCCGCGGAGTCCTGCGAACCGGCCCCGCGACGAAGGCCTGACGCCCGCTCACCCGGCTGTGGGGTGGCTGCGGGGTCCCGAGCCGCGCAGCGTCAGGCCGCGGCCTGGTGCTGCTCTTCGCCGCGGCCGCCGGCCGGGTGCTCGTCGCCAAGGCCGAGGTAGAACTCCTCTTCCTGCGCCATGTGGAGCCGGAGGATCGCGTGGAGGCCGTAGAGGACCCGGCGGAGGTCGGGCAGGTCGTCGGGTTCCGGCCCGACGGCGGGAAGCTCCTCGACGAGCCGGGCGTAGAGCCGGACGAGGTGGAAGATCTCGCGATGCGTCCGGTGGAGCGCGGCCGTCGCGTCGTCGCTGCCCATCGCCTTCGCGAGCATGGGGAAGACGGATCGGTCCTCGAGCTCCTCGTGCGGCATGAGGACGTCGGTGAGGAACACGCTGATCGTCCGCAGGTCGGCACCGGCAGCCTCCGGCGGGAGCGTGTCGAGCCGGTCCGCGACGGTCCGGATGCGCCCGATCTCCGGGCCGAGCCCGCGATGCTCCGCGCGCAGGTGCTCGCTCGTCTCCGTCCAGCCGGGCACCGCGACCCGACGCTCGGTGCCACCCCGGAGCGCGCGCAGGGCGTTGAGGATGACCGCGACGTCGATGGCCTCCTGGACGATCGCGCCGGCCACGGGCGGCAGGAGCCCGAACGCCGCGAACCCCATCGCCACGAGGGACATCCCCATGCCGAAGATGACGCTCTGGACCGCGATCGACCTGGCCCGGTGTGCGAGCCGGATCGCCTCCGCGAGCCGGTCGAGCCGGTCAACGACGATGACGACGTCCGCGGCCTCGGACGACGCGGTCGCTCCGCGTGCACCCATGGCGACCCCGACGTCGGCAAGGGCGAGTGCCGGCGCGTCGTTGATCCCGTCGCCGACCATGACGACCGGGCCCGTCGCATCCTGGCGCTCTGCCTTCACGGCCTCCACCTTGTCGCCGGGCGTGCGCTCGGCGAGCACGGCGTCCACGCCGATCGCCGCGCCGACCATCTCGGCGACCGAGTGGTGGTCGCCGGTCACCATGACGATCCGTGCGATGCCGGCGCGCCGGAGCGAGCGGATCGCCCTCGGGGTCTCGGGCCGGATCGGATCGTCGAGCACGAGCGCGCCGACGGCCAGGCCGTCCACCCCGACGAACACGAGCGTCGTCCCCTCGATCGCCGACCGGCGGCGCAGGTCGCGCGCCCAGTCAGGGAGGGTCGCCTCGGACGACGCGAACTCGGCAAGACCCACGGTGACCCGCCGCCCCTCGACCGTCCCCTCGATACCGGCCCCGGCCTTCTCGGCCACGTCCTCGGGGAACGCGAGCGTGCTGCCGCGCTCCCGCGCCGCGTGGACGATCGCGGCGGCCAGCACATGGGGCGAGACCTGGTCGAGCGACGCAGCGAGCCGGAGGACCTCGTCCTCGGAGAGGTCGCCGCCCGTCTCCACGTCGGCGAGCTGCGGCCTTCCCGCGGTGAGCGTGCCGGTCTTGTCGAAGAGGAGCACCTTGCTGCGGGCGAGCATCTCGAGCGCACCGCCGCCCTTGACGATGATCCCGCGCTTGGCCGCACGGCTGATGCCCGCGACGATCGCGATGGGGACCGCGAGCAGGAGCGGGCAGGGCGTGGCGACGACGAGGACGGACAGTGCCCGCACCGGGTCGCCGGAGACGATCCACGCGAGACCGGCCACGGCGAGCGTGAGAGGGACGAAGAAGAGCGCGTATCGATCTGCGAGCCTCACGGCGGGCGCCTTCTCGGTCTGCGCCTGCTTGACGAGCCGGATGATGCCTGCGTACGTCGAGGTCTCCGCCGTGGCGCTCGCGCGCAGGTCGAACGGCGAGCCGGCGTTGACGACACCGCTGGAGACCTGGTCGCCCTCCACGCGGGTCACGACACGAGATTCGCCCGTGAGCGCCGCTTCGTCGAGCGTCACGGCATCGCCAACTACGAGGCCGTCGACCGGGACGACCTCGCCCGACTTCACGAGAAGGAGGTCACCGGGGCGCACCTCCTCGACCGGCCGTTCCACGAGCACGGTGCCCTCGTACCGGGCGACGACCCGCGGGGCACGCGAGAGCAGCGCCGCGAGCTCGCGCGTGGCCCGGCCCGCGGCGTACGCCTCCAGCGCCGTCCCCGTCGTGAGCATGAGGGCGATGACGGCGCCGGCGAGGTACTCGCCGAACAGCAGGGCCCCCAGGATCGCGAGGACCGCGATGATGTCGACGCCGGCCTCGCGGTGGAAGAGGTCGATGACGATCGAGATGACGAGCCGGACCCCGACGGCCGCCGTGACGACCGCCCAGATGAGGTCGGCCGTCTCCGACCGCCCTGCCATGACGAGGCCGAGTCCCGCGACGAGGGAGACGATCGCCGCGATGAGCAGGACCCGGTCGACGACCGGCTCGAGGCGCTCGTAGATCATTTCGCGGCGCGCGCAGCGGCGCGGGTGCACAGGAGGGTCACCGGACCGAGTCTATCGGCCGCGCACGCCCACAGGATGGACCGAACGGCTCGCACCGGCGGGCGGGACGGCAGGGGATGGCACCGGCCCGGACGCGCGCGCCTCGGGTCGGCCCGGACGCGGACGGCTCAGGCAGACGGCTCAGCCGGCCACTTCCCCGAGCCGCTCGAATGCCAGCTCGACGGTCATGTCGAGCGCTCGGCCCGGATCGAGCATCGCGAGGCCGCCCGGCTCGCCCGCGAGCATCCGACGGAGGCCCTGCGGCGCGTGGGTCTCCGGCTCCACGGCGACCGCGTCGAGGCCCGCCGGGCTCGCCGCGACGATGAAGGCCGTCGGAGAGCGCAGCCGCATCGTCGCCCTGATGTCCAGGTTCGGCCAGCGCAGCTCGACCGGTGGCTCGGCGAGATCCGTCCACGTCGCGTCGAGGCCATCCGCCATCTCGCCGATCTCACGGAGGTCCAGCGGCCCGCGGACCGGTTCGGGCCGCGGCTCCGTCGCCACGTTCAGCGGGTAGACGGCGTCCCCGCGGATGGCGACCAGCAGCGGCCGCCGGAACCACGGGTGGATGCCGAGTCCCGCGGGCATCGGCTCCTGCGACAGGTTGACCAGGGTCAGGTCGATCCGGACCGCCCGGTCTGCGACCTCGACCCGCATGCCCACCTCGAAGGCCCACGGCCAGCCATCACCGCCCCCGGTGGCGCGGAGCTCCCGGTCCTCCATGACGGCCCACGGCCGGGCGTAGACCTGGCCGTGGATCGCCGAGCCGTCCGGGAAGTTCGAGCCGAGCGCGACCCGACTCGACCCGACGGCGACCGTGCCCGCCTCGATCCGGTTGCACCAGGGCGCCATCACGTAGGCACCCCAGGTGAACGGCTCCCGGATGTGCTCGTCGGGGTCAGTGGGCGTCCGCAGCAGGTCGTGGCCGAATGCCCGCAGGCGGTGGATGCGCGCGCCCACGTCGGGCAGGACGACGACCTCGACGGTCCCGTCCGAGAAGGTCAGCTCATCCATCGTCGAGCCTCCTCGCGCCGGACGTCAGCCGGCCACGGTCATCGCCCGGTCCGGCCGGAGCAGGAACGGGGGCAGGTACGCGGGGATGTTGGAGAAGGGCAGCACGTCCGGGTGCAGGTCGATGCCGAGCGCGTCGCGCATGAAGCGACGCCGTCCCTGGATCCGCCCCCAGGCTGCCGGATGGGCGGCGGCGAAGGCGGCACGGAGCGTCTCGTCGGCGAGCGCCACGCCATCCTCGATGTTCGTCGTGAAGTGGTCGGTCCCCGTCGCCGGGATGATGTCGACCTGGAGGGCCATCCCGGACCGGAGCTCGATCGTGGAGCCCGGGGCGATGGGCGAGTTCACCCACTCGTCCAGGTGGATCTGGTGGCCGGGGTTGAGGAAGATGCCGAAGAACGGGTCGCCCAGGTGGCGGTCGATGATCTCCCACAGCGCGCCCCCGGCCTGGCCCACGTGCAGCGCCTCGTACCACTCCGCGACCGCGGCGAAGTACGGCCCCACGAGTCGCTCGACGTAGTCCGAGATCCCAGTCGGCAGCTCGCTCGCATCGGCGACGACGAACCCGGCCCGGCAGTTGAGCGCGCCCCAGATGCCGAACGCGACGGTGAAGCGGTCGCCGTGCTCGATCCGTCGGTCGTTCGGGCTGAGGAGCCCGAGCGACGCCCGCGGACCGCTCGAGAGCATGAGGTGGCAGGAGAGCGGCATCCCGTTCCAGCGCAGGAGCCGCACCGCCTCGACCTCGGACATCCCCGGTCGGATCCCGAGCAGGAGCCGCCGGACGCCATCCGATGTCTGGCAGGCCGCGTACTCGAACGCGGCGAGCTGGTCCACCTCGTTGATCACGCGGAGTCCGTCCGCGGCATCCACGAGCATGTCCGTCGCGTTCTCGACGAGGCCGGTCGGCCCCGTGAGGCGGCGCAGCTCGTCGACGATGAAGGCGGGCACCTCGAGCGACGCGCGGCTCGCATAGGTCTTCCACCCGACGACGCCGACACGACCGCCCGACCCGACGCCTTCGCCGGCGAGGACCTCGGCGAGCTGCCGGGAGCGATCGCGGGGCTGGCCCGGAAGGCTGAAGTCCTGGAACAGCTCCGGTCGCATGGGCAGCGGTGCCGCGCCGGCCGTCCCGTGGCATTCGTTCCCGACGAGGATCGCCGGGTCGCCCGTCGGGCCGAGCACGAGCAGAGCCTCCTCGAAACGCGGGTCGAAACCGGTGAGGTACGCGAGGTTCGCGCTGTGCTCCCGGTCGGCGTAGACGATGACGCGGTCGTAGCCGCGCTCGTCGGCGCGCTCTCGCAGTCGCGCCAGCCGCTCCGCGTGCAGCCCTGCCGGGATCTCGGGCCGGGCCTCCGGCATGCCGAAGTCGGGCAGGTCGATCTCCGCGAGCCGTGCGGTCGCCATCGGTCTGGTCCCTCCGGTCAGTTCGTGGGGGGCTGCCAGGGGCTCGCCGCCGCAGCGCCCCTCTCGATCGTGACGAACGTGTCCGCTTTCACGGGCATCCACGGCCCGACCTCGCCGTCGGGCCAGGTGACGCGGACCTTCGCATCGGATGCGGGCCCCAGCCCGAAATGGGTCCAGCCGAGCTGGCCGCCGATGTGGCCGCCGCCCACCGTCAGCTCGCGCCGCAGCGTCGCGTCGCCCACCTTGACCTCGATCCAAGCCCCGATCGCGTCCGGGTTCGGCGCCGGCTGGGCGAGCCGGACCGCGAGCCAGTGGCCCATTGGGGCCGGGCTCGCGGCGTCGCCGGAGCCCACGTTCCGCCACACCTTCGCCGGGGCGCCGAGGAAGGCCTCCACGAGATCGAGCTGGCCGTCGAGGTTGAAGTCCGCCAGCGCTGCGCCGCGGCCCCGGTCGAAGTCGACGATCCCCGCCGCCTCCGCCCCATCGACGAACGTCCCATCGGGCTGGCCGATGAAGAGGTCACTCGGATCCCGCGTGGCGTAGCCCGGCTCCGCGCTCACGTTGCCCTTCGTGACGAGGAGATCGATGAACCCGTCGTTGTTCACGTCCTGGAACTCCGGGTGCCACGAGGTGGAGGGGAGGACGTCGCCCCCGGTGACCGGCCGCGCCGCCGTCACGCCCCGCTTGAGGGCGATGTCCCGGTACGTCGGCTGGGCCGGGCCGGCCGTGAGCGCCTGGAGCTTGTCGTCACCCTGGCTCGTGAGGAAGTACTCCGGGTACCCGTCGCCGGTCAGGTCGTAGCCGGCGATCCCCATGCCCATGATCTGCAGCGCGACCCATCCGTCCGCGGCCGTGTACGGGCGCGGCGCCTCGCCGGGCGCGACCCGCCACAGCTGATCCTCGCCGTCGGCGTAGTAGTTGCGGTCGTTCGTCATGCGGAGGTCACGCCGGCCGGAGCCGTCCCAGTCGCTGAAGAGCATCGAGAGCGTGCAGTAGCCGGGCATGAGCGGGATGGCCGGGGCGTACCGGGAGCCGGACGCCTCTGGTCGCATGAGCGCGCTCGGGGCGCAGTCCTGCGTGGGCGCGCCCGTCGCGTCGAGGGCCAGGTAGTCGCCGAATGCGAGCGTCGGGAGCCGGTTCGCGCCCTCCCAGGTCGCGCTGAAGGCCGTCGTCCAGCCGGCCCCGCCGTCTATCCCCCACGCCTCGTTCGCCCGCATGAACCGGCAGCCGCCGAGGCCGAGGAGCATGACGTTCCCTCCGACGCGAAGGACCGCGAGGTCCATGTTGCCGTCACTGTCGACGTCGAGCGGGTACGCGCCGGTGACGCCCGCGAGGTCGGTGGCCGGATCGGGGACCACCGAGAACCGCAGCGCACCGCCGACCTTGCTGGTGTTGCGGTAGAGCGCGGCGGGGTTCGTCCCGCCCGCGAGGTAGATGTCCGGCCTCCCGTCGTTGTCGCAGTCGAAGACGGCGACGCCGCCGCCGGTGAAGAACGTGGAGCCGCCGTCGTACACGTGGTCGATCCCGGCCGTGACCGTCTCGTCCACGAAACGGGGCGGGCCGAGCGCGGTGGTGGGCGTGGATCCACCGCCCTGGACGAGCGTGAAGCCGACGAGACCGGCCCCCACGACGACGAGGGCGACGACCACGCCGCCCACGACGATCGCGACGCGGCGTCGTGTCACGCGCGCACCGGCACGTCGTCGGGCGCCGGCCCGCGGGCCGGCCGCGCCACGGAACGATGCGGCGGCCGGCGGCGGTTCGCCCCGGCCGACGTCACGACCCGACCTTCCCCGCGAAGTACTGCTGCGCGAGCGCCCACGCTTCCTTGCCGCACTCGGAGCCGATCTTCCGTCCGATGAAGTCGTCGGCCTGGATGTGGATCCCGCCCCAGAGGCGCGACTGGCCCGCCTGATCCGACGCGTCGTAGTACGTCGCCCACTGGAGGGGGATGTCCGTCGTGGGGCCGGCCTCGAACTTGAGCGAGCCCGTCGGGATCGTGTACCCGCCGACCCCGCCCGGGAAGTACTCGGAGCCCGTGATGCTCGTGAGCACCTCTGCCGCCGACCGGCTGAACGTGCTGTGGCCCGACGCGTAGGCCGGGAACGACGGCGTGACGAAGCTCGGCGACTGGTACGGCATCCAGGCGGTCGCGAAGATCCATTTCACCCCGCCGACCTGGGTCTTCGGGTCGGTGGGCTGGCCGGCCCACGCGCGGATCGCGATCTCCCCCTCGTGCCCCGCCAGCGCGGCCATCGGGCCGCCGGGCGCGGTCTTCTCCTTCGTGATGACCTCGATGAGGTCCGGGACGAGCGGGAGGCCGTCCGTGTTGTAGGACGGCCCCGACGGGTCGCTCGACTGGCCCAGGCCACCCATGTACCGGACGAGCGAGATCGGGCGGATCGTGTCGTAGTAGCCCTTGAGCCCCCACGCGGCGATCGCGGCGTCATGGAGCGCGCCGTTGAGGGCGAGGTACGTCTTCGTGTCCCACTCGAGGCGGTCGACGACCGGCCCCGTGCCCCCGATCCGGAGGTCCGGCGCCAGCTTGTCGGATGCGAGGTTGGCGAGGACGTTCCAGTGGCCGGGCGGGGTCTCGGACTTGGGGCCGTCCGCCCAGAACTCCGCCATGACGCGACCGAAGTCGGCCTCGTTCACGACGTCCGGCGCGTACGGCAGCCCCGTGGCGGGGTTGACCGGATGCCCGGTGCCGTCGTTGGTCCCCAGGTCGTTGCTGCCGCGTGCGCCGGGCGAGATGTCGATCGTCGCTGGCGACGCGGGGTCAAGCAGGCTGCTGTCGCGGATGACCTCGACGACCTGGTCCTTGAGGGCCTGGTCGGTCGCGGGGTCGCCCAGGCGCGGACCGTAGCCCGGGTCGATCGGCGTCCCATTCGGGCCGCCCGGCGGCATGGCGAACGACGTCACGTGCCCCCAATGGGTGCCCACGGCCTGCTGGACGCCGTTGGTCACCGGGATGCCGTTCTGCGAGATCATGTGGGGGATCTGGAGCGGCTGCCAGCGGGTCGGGTCGACCATCGGCGGGATCCCCGGCGACGCGACGACGAGCGGCGGGTTCACGGGCGTGTAGGTGGGGTCCGTGTAGCCGAGTGACTCGTTCGAGCCGTCGGCCAGCCCCGCCGCGATGATGGCGGCGGCGATCCGGTTCCCCACCGCGGCCGGCGAGTCGCCCGCCGTCGTCGTCACGTTCAGCGGATAGCAGAGCGAGTCCATGACGTCGTCGAACTCGGAGAGCGAGTCACTCGCCCCGGTGGACTTCATGTAGCGCTCGGTGAGGACGCCGTACGCCGCGTAGCTCATGGCCTCCTCACGCGCCGCCGTGATGTCCGACGCGGTGTACCTCTCCTTCACGAAGTAGCCGGACGCCGCGGGGTCGTAGGCAGCCCACGCGTCCCACATGGCCGCCGAGACGTGGAAGAGGTTCCGCGCGTGCAGCGGCGGGTTCGGCAAAGCGCGACGGATCGCGTCGAGCGTGGCCTCGTCCCACCGGCGTGCCACGGACCAGTCGGGGTGCGCTGCGATCGCGGCGCACGTCGGCTGCTTCGGCGCCCACGGCTTCGCAACGACCACGATCGCGGCGCCGACGAGTGCGATCCCCGCGATCGCGGCGATCACGACGATGGCGAGCGGGCGCCTGGATCCTCGACGCGGAGGGCCGTCCGTGGTGGTGGGCGGCTCGTCGCCGGCGGTCGCGGGCGGCTCCTCGCCGGCGGTCGCGGGCGGCTCGGTCCCTTCGGGTGTGGTCTCCGGGTCCATCCTGGTCGCTCCCTGTCGAGGCTCAGCTGCCGAGCAGCCCTGCGTTGCGTCGTGCGGCGCGGTCGAGCTCCACGAGTGTGGCGATGCTACCGCGACTGAACGCGATGTCCACGCGGGGCGCCGTCCCGTCGAGGATCGCGGCCGTCAGGTCCTCGACCTCCGCGCGGACCTGGTCGACCGCCGGCACGTCGATGTGCGTCGCCTCGCGACCGTGCCACATCGTGACCGACGGCGGCGGCCCGTCCGGAGCCGTGAGGAACGGGCAGTCCAGGACGAGGGTCGCGTCGTTGCCGACGATCTCTATCCGCTGCCGATCCGGAGCCGCGAAGCCGCTGTCGAACTGCGCGAGCAGGCCTGACGGGAAGTGAAGCTGGCCGATGAACGTCCGATCGACGCCGCGCTCGTCGAAGCGCGCGAACGCGCCGACGCGGTCCGGCTCTTCCCCGGCGATCCGCCGGGCGAAGCTCACCGGGTAGCAGCCGACATCCCAGAGGGAGCCGCCGCCCATCGACGGGTCCGCGCGTGGATCGCCGGGCTGCGTGAGGGAGAACGAGAATGATCCGCCGACGAGCTCGAGACGGCCGAGCGCACCGCTTCGCGCGAGGTCGACCGCCCGGAGGATCTGGGGGTGATGCAGGTACATGAACGCCTCGACCGCGATGCGGCCGGCCCGTTCGGCTGCCGCGGCGATCGCGTCTACCTCCTCGACCGTCAGCGCGATGGGCTTCTCGCAGAGCACGTGCTTGCCGGCCTCGAGCGCGCGGACCGTCCACTCGGCGTGGAGGTGGTTGGGCAGGGCGACGTAGACGACGTCGACGTCGGGCGCGCGAAGGAGCGCGTCGTACGACCCGAAGGCCCGCGATATGCCATGTGCCGCCGCGAAGGCCACCGCCCGACCGTCATCCCGGCTGGCGACGGCGACGAGCTCGGCCCGCGGGCACGCCGCCACGGCCCGGACGATCCGGGGTGCGATGCGCCCGGGGCCCAGGATCCCCCAGCGGAGCGTCTTCATGCCCGCACCCGGCATCCGTTCACGGCATCGGCCTCCCCCGCCCGGCCGGACCGACCGGCACGGCGCGCAGCGATCCTCGCGACAGCGACGATCCTCGTGTCGACTCTCGTCCCTGCCGATTCTCGTCTCTTGACACGAGAGCAGTCTCGTTAGAGTCTATCCCGGTATTTGGAAGAAAGGAACACAAACCGCGTGCCCATCGGTCGGGACGAAGTCGGGCAACGAAGCGAGACGGTTCGCCGCGCGAACCTGAGCGCGATCGTCCGCGAGCTGCATGCCCGCGGCCCACTCTCTCGGTCCGAGCTCGTGGCCAGCACCGGCCTCACGCGAAGCGCGATCCGCGGCCTCATCGGCGAGCTCGCCGCCGTCGGTCTCGTGTCGGAGGAGCGCGCGGCGCGGCGCGGAACCCCCGGCCGGCCATCGCAGATGGTGCGCCTGGAGCCCGACGGCGCCGTCGTCCTCGCGCTCGAGATCGCGGTCGATTCGCTCGCGGTCGCGGTCGTGGGGCTGGGCGGCCACGTGCTCGAGCGGACGCGGGTCGACCGCCCTCGCGGCCACTTCTCGCTCGACGAGACCATCGCGGACCTCGTCGAGCTGACGGCGGAGATCCGCGCCCGCCGACCGCCGGACGACCCGCTCATCGGGGTGGGCGTGGCGGTCGTCGGCATCGTCCGGCGCGCGGACGGCTTCGTCTCGATGGCGCCGAACCTCGGCTGGCGGGACGTCCCGCTCGGGGCGCGCCTCGTCCGTGCCCTCGCGGTGACAGCGCCGGTCTCCGTCGCCAACGAGGCGGACCTCGGGGCGCTCGCGGAGCTGCGCCGCGGCGCGGCGAAGGGCGCGGACCACGTCCTGTTCATCTCGGGCGAGGTGGGCGTGGGCGGCGGGCTGATCGTCGGTGGCATGCCGCTTACCGGGGCCGCCGGCTATGGCGGCGAGGTCGGCCACATGACGGTGAACCCGGACGGCTCGCCCTGCCGCTGCGGATCGGTCGGGTGCTGGGAGACCGAGGTGGGCGAAGGCACGCTCCTCGCACTCGCAGGGCTGCCCCGCGAGAGCGGCCGCGCCGGTATCGACATCGTCCTCCGGCAGGCGGCGGAGGGCTCCGAAGCCGCCGTCTCCGCCCTCGACCACGTCGGGCGCTGGCTGGGCCTCGGGCTCGCGAGCCTCGTCAACGTGCTCGACCCCCGGCTCATCGTCCTGGGCGGGCTCTTCGGACGGATCCATCCGTTCGTGATCGGGCCCCTCACGCGCGAGCTGGACCGCCGCGCGCTGCCGGCGTCACGCGCGCTGGTCCGCGTCGTCCCGGCGATCCTCGGGGTGGATGCTCCGCTGCTCGGCGCGGCCGAGCTGGCGTTCGAGCCGCTCCTCGCGGACCCGGCGATGCGGGTCGCGCCTCGAGAGGCGCTGACGGAGCTGGCGAGTGCCTGACCGATATGCCGCTCCACGTCGAACGCACACAGGAGAGCGGGCGCCGGACTCCCGGGACCCAGAACGAGGAGGGTGCTAGCCTAGCGTCGGGACAGATCCAATGAAGAGGGGCCCGGGGCAGATCGCACGGGACCCCACGCAGAGGAGGAGAGACCCAGCAATGATGAGTCGCAGACTGTTGGCGGTCGTCGGTGCTGCCGCGATCGTCGTGATGGCGTGTTCGAGCGCCGCGACCCCGAAGCCGAGTGCCGCGCCGAGTGCCGCGGCGAGTGCCGCAGCGAGCCTCGCGGCGGCTGGCTGCACCGTCGGCGTCTCCTGGAACAACTACCAGGAAGAGCGCTGGGCCAAGTGGGATGAGCCGGCCATCAAGGCCGCCCTCGACGCCGGTGGGGCCAAGTACATCTCGAACGACGCCAAGTCGTCCGCCGAGACGCAGGCGAGCAACGTCGAGAACCTGATCTCGCAGGGCGCGAACGTCGTGATCGTCCTCGCCCAGGACGGCACCGCGATCAAGCCGGCCGTCGCGAGCGCGATCTCGAACGGCGTCCCGGTCATCGCGTATGACCGCCTCATCGAGGACCCGACGGCGCTCTACATCACCTTCGACAACAAGCTCGTCGGCAAGATGCAGGCCGAGGCCCTCCTGAAGGTTAAGAACTCCGGCAACTTCGTCGTCATCAAGGGCAACAAGGCCGACGCGAACGCCGACTTCCTTCGCGCGGGCATGGTCGAGGCCGGCCTCCCGCCGGCCGGGCAGAGCACGGACACGCTCAAGAACGTCGGCGAGAGCTACACCGACAACTGGGATCCCAAGAACGCCCAGACCTCGATGGAGCAGTTCCTCACCGCGAACAACAACAAGATCGACATCGCCTTCGTCCAGAACGACGGCATGGCCGGCGGCGCCATCGCGGCGCTCGCCGCCCAGGGCCTCGCGGGCAAGGTTCCGGTCTCCGGCCAGGACGGCGACGCCGCCGCCCTCAACCGTGTCGCCCTCGGCACCCAGACGGTCGACGTCTGGAAGGACGCACGGCTGCTCGGCAAGGCCGCCGGCGAGGCCGCGCTCGCTCTCTGCAAGGACAAGAACATCAAGAACGCCACGAGCAGCCTCGCCCCGACGGTTCAGTTCATGAGCCCCGGCGGCAACGACATGACCTCGATCTTCCTCACCCCGCAGCCCATCACCAAGGACAACCTCCAGGTCGTCCTCGATGCCGGCTGGATCACCAAGGACGTCCTCTGCAAGGACGTCACGGCAGGCTCCGTCCCGGGCTGCTGACAGTCCTGAACGCGTGACACAACGCCCTGCGTCTGCGGCATCATCGCCTCGGACGCAGGGCGTTCCATTGTCGTGAATCCGGTTCGAGAGGCGCCGTGATGAGCGAGGCAATCTCCCCACCCCCGTCGGCGACCGGCGAGCCGACTGGTCGGTCGTGGCGCACGATGCTCCAGGCGCTGGAACTTGACACACGCCTGCTGGGGATGGTCGGCGCCCTGGCGGTGATCTGGATCTTCTTCAACATCCTGTCGGGCGGGAACTTCATCACCCCGCGCAACCTCTGGAACCTGTCCGTCCAGAGCTCGTCGATCGCGATCATGGCCACCGGGATGGTCCTGATCATCGTGTCGCGCAACATCGACCTCTCCGTTGGATCGATGCTCGGGCTCCTCGGCTACACGATGGCGATGGTCCAGGTGAACTGGCTGCCGACCGCGCTCGGCGTCAGCTACCACGAGCCGTACATCTGGGTCGTCGCGCTCGTCGTCGGACTCGTCATGGGCGCGGCGATGGGCGCCGTGACCGGCTTCATCGTCTCCTACGGCGGCGTGCCGTCGTTCATCGTCACGCTCGGCGGCCTCCTGGTCTGGCGCGGCCTCATCTTCAGGTACGCCCAGGGCCAGACCCTCGCCCCGCTCAACGACACCTTCCAGCTCTTGGGAGGAGGGCCGAAAGGGGCGCTCGGCGACGTCGCGAGCTGGGTCATCGGCCTCCTCGCGTGCCTCGGCATCGTGTACACGCTGTGGAACGGCAGGCGACGGAAGCGGCGGTACGGCTTCCCCGTCCGCGCGATGTGGGCGGAGGTCGCTGTCGGCGTCGTCGGCTGCGCGGTCGTCCTGGTCGCTGTCTGGGTCGCGAACAGCTACTCGTGGCCGGAGGCGCTCGCCACCCAGTACGCGGTGGAGCACGGCATCACCGAGCCGCCGGGCGGCCTGATCATCCCTACCGGAATCGCGATCCCGGTGGTCGTCATGCTCGGCGTGGGCCTCGTCATGACGTACATCGCGACCCGGCGGCGGTTCGGCCGCTACGTGTACGCGATCGGCGGGAATCCCGAGGCCGCGGAGCTCGGCGGCATCAACGTCCGTCGGACGATCATGCTCACGTTCGTCCTTATGGGGATCCTGGCGGCGGTCAGCGCCGCCGTTCAGACCGCGCGGCTCAACGCCGCCGTCACGAACCTCGGCGTGCAGAACGAGCTCGACGTGATCGCGGCCGCCGTCATCGGCGGCACCTCGTTCGCCGGGGGGATCGGGACGATCCCGGGAGCGATCCTCGGGGCGGTCGTCATGCAGTCGCTCCGCTCCGGGATGCTCCTGCTCAATGTCGACTCGCCGACCCAGGACATCGTCGTGGGCATCGTGCTCGTCGCGGCCGTCGGCTTCGACTCGTACATGCGCCGGCGATCCGGCTGAGCGCGGGAGGGCTCCAGATGACGATCGTGACGCAGGAGACTGCCCCCGCGGCGTTCCGCGCGAGCCCGCCGCTCGTGGAGCTGCGCGACATCTACGTGGCGTTCGGCGGCGTCCATGCCGTCGAGAACGTCACCGTCGACCTCCACGCCGGCGAGGTCGTCGGCCTCGTCGGCGGCAACGGCGCCGGCAAGTCGACCCTCATCCGCACGCTCTCGGGCGCGCGTCCCGCGGACTCGGGCCAGATCCTCATCAACGGCGAGCCGGTCTCGATCCGGAACCCGCGCGACGCCAAGGCGCTCGGCATCGAGACGATCTACCAGACGCTCGCGCTCGCCGACAACATCGACGCCGCGGGCAACGTCTTCCTCGGGCGCGAGCTCAGCTCGCGGCTCGGGTCGCTCGACGACGCAGCGATGGAGTCGGCCACGCGCAACGTGATGGGCCGCCTCAACCCGCGGTTCAGGAACTTCAAGACGCCGGTGAAGTCGCTCTCGGGCGGCCAGCGCCAGTCCGTGGCGATCGCGCGGGCGGTCCACTTCAACGCGCAGATCCTCATCATGGACGAGCCCACGGCGGCCCTTGGACCGGCGGAGACGGCTCAGGTCCACGACCTCGTCATGCAGCTGAAGTCCGAGGGCATCGGCATCTTCCTCATCAGCCACGACATCCACGACGTGTTCGACCTGTCGGACCGGATCTGCGTGATGCTCCAGGGGAAGCTCGTCGGCACGGTGCGCAAGGACTCCGTGACCAAGGACGAGGTCCTGGCGATGATCATCATGGGGAAGCAGCCGGGCGAGGTCTCGCAGACGGAGCTGGCCGAGCTCCACGGCTGACGGGCCGGGGCGGCGTCTCCGGGCGGCGAGTCGGGCCGCATCGCCCGCGGCGCGTCGGGTCGCATCGTACGCGGCGTCTCGTGCTGCTGGAGACGTCCGGGGACGTCTGCCGGGTCCGGCGCGGGTGCCACCGCACCCTACATGCGCGGGAAGATGGGGGCGAGAGCCGGATACAGGTCGCGGTAGACCGCATGGGCCGTTGCGTACGCCGCGGCGTCGGGGCCGGGTGACGCGGCGGGGGTCGCGGTGACGAGTGACGCCGCGGCGGCCTCGACGCTCGGATACCAGCCCGCGCCGACCGCCGCCAGGAGCCCCGCCCCATAGGCAGCCCCTTCGACCGTGTTGACCGTGGCGATCTCGGCACCGAGCACGTCCGCGAGGATCTGTCGCCACAGCCCGCTCGCCGTTCCACCGCCCGACGCGCGGATCTGCCCGGGAGCCGGCATCCCTGCCCCGACCATGAGGTCCAGGCCGTCGCGGAGGCCGAAGGCGACCCCTTCGAGGACGGCGCGGGTCAGGTGACGCCGATCGTGTGCCACGGTCAGACCGACGAACGCGCCGCGGGCGAACGGATCCGGGTACGGGCTGCGCTCGCCGGAGAGGTACGGCAGGAACCAGAGTCCGTCGCTGCCGGCCGGCACCTCGGCCGCCGACGCGACGAGGTCTCCGAACTCCTCTCCCGGCGCGAGAGCGTCGCGGAACCAGCGCAGGCTGCCGGCCGCGGAGAGCATCACGGACATCATGTGCCAGCGCCCCGGCACCGCGTGGCAGAACGCGTGAACGCGCCCGTGCTCCTCGTAGAGCGGCGCGTCGGTCGTCGCGAAGATGACGCCCGACGTCCCCAGGGAGAGGGCCACGACGCCCGGCACGACAGCCCCGACGCCCACCGCGTTCGCCGCCTGGTCGCCGCCGCCGGCGACCACCGGCGTCCCGGACCGCAGGCCGGTCGCTGCGGCCGCCTCGGTCGTGATCGAACCGGTGACCTCCGGCCCCTCCCACGTCCGCGGCATCCAGGCCGGGTCGATCCCGAGGGCCGAGAGGATCTCCGCCGACCAGTCCCGGGCGGCGAGATCGAACAGCAGCGTCCCCGCTCCGTCCGCCTTGTCGATGGCGTACTCGCCCGTCAGCCGAAGCCGCACGTAGTCCTTCGGCAGGAGCACGTGCGCGACCCGACGCCAGGCGTCCGGCTCGTGCTCGCGGACCCAGACGAGCTTGGGCGCCGTGAACCCGGTGAGCGCGTCGTTGCCGGTGATGGCGATGAGCCGTTCCGGCCCGACCGACCGCCGGATGGCGTCGCACTCGGGGCCCGTCCGCTGGTCGTTCCAGAGGATGGCCGGACGCAGCACGCCGCCCGCCTCGTCCAGCAAGACCGCGCCGTGCATCTGGCCGGTGAGGCCGACGGCCTCGATGTCCACGCCCGCCACGCCCGTCGACGCGAGGACCGAGCGGATCGCCGCCGTCGCGCCCGCCCACCAGAGGCCCGGGTCCTGCTCGCTCCAGAGCGGCCTCGGCACGTCGAAGGGGTACTCCGAGACGCCGATGCCGCGGACCGCCCCCTCCTCATCGATGAGGACGGCCTTGGTCGCGGTCGTCGAGACATCGATGCCCAGCACATGGCCCATCGGAGTCAGCCCCGGGCGCCGGTCTCGGTCCTCTCGCGACCGTCGACGGCCCAGATGCTCTGGTTCACCACGTTCTCGAGCAGCTCCTGCCGGCCCGAGACCGGCCGCGGATCGATCTCACCGCCATCCACCCGCGCCGCGAGCGTCTCGAGCGAGGCCTCGCCGGAAAGGATCAACCGGCCGAGGGAGCCGGTCCAGCCTGCGTAGCGCGCCTCGCGCATCGCGTCGAGGGTGCCCCGCTCGACCATGTCGGCGGCGACGAGGAGGGCCCGCGCGAGCGTGTCGATGCCGCCGATGTGGGCGTGGAACAGGTCGGTCCGGTCCATGCTCTGGCGGCGGAGCTTCGCGTCGAAGTTGAAGCCGCCGGTCGTGAACCCACCGCCACGGAGGATCTCATACAGCGCGAGCGACAGCTCGTCCACCGAGTTCGGGAACTGGTCCGTGTCCCAGCCATTCTGGTAGTCGCCGCGGTTCGCGTCGATGCTCCCGAACATCCCGTTCGCTACGGCGTACGCGACCTCGTGCTGGAAGCTGTGCCCGGCAAGGGTCGCGTGGTTCGCCTCGATGTTGAGCCTGTACTCGCCGTCGAGCCCGTGGCTGACGAGGAAGCCGTGGATCGTGGCGGAGTCGAAGTCGTACTGGTGCTTCGTGGGCTCCATGGGCTTCGGCTCGATGAGGAGCGTCCCAGTGAAGCCGATCTTGTGCTTGTGTTCCGCGACGAGGGTCAGGAACCGGGCCAGCTGGGCCTGCTCCCGCGCGAGGTCCGTGTTGAGCAGCGTCTCGTAGCCCTCGCGGCCGCCCCACAGGACGTAGTTCCCGCCGCCGAGCCGCTTGGTCACCTCGAGCATCGTCTTGACCTGGGCCGCCGCGCACGCGAAGACCTCGGGATCGGGGTTCGTCGCGGCGCCGGCCGCGTACCGCGGATGGGTGAACAGGTTGGCCGTGCCCCAGAGCAGGCGCACGCCGGTCCGCTCCTGGTGCGCCGCGGCCTCGTCCGCGATCGCCTCGAGGTTGGCCGTCGACTCGGCGAACGTGCTGCCCTCGGGCGCGACGTCCCGGTCGTGGAAGCAGTAGTACGGGACGCCGAGCTTGGCGAGGAACTCGAAGGCCGCCGCCAGCTTCTCCCGCGCCGCTGCCATCGGGTCGACGCCCGGCCGCAGCCAGGGCCGGTCGAAGGTGCCCGCCCCGAACATGTCCGTGCCCGACCAGGCGAACGAATGCCACAGGCAGACGCCGATCCGGAGGTGATCCTCCATCCGCTTGCCCAGGACGAGACGGTCGGGCTGGTAGACCTTGAACGACAACGGATCCGTCGACTCGAGCCCGCCGAAGGGGATCGGCCCCGTCACGTCGGAGAAGAAGCTACCGCTCACGCCCGGTCCTCCCGCCATCGGCTCGATCCTTCGGAGCCCCGTGATCGACAGGGATCCATGATCGCGGAGGGTAACACACGTTTGTGTGAGAGAAGCACAAACCATCGACGAGCGCGGGCGAAGGGTCGACGGAGACCGGCCTTGACCGCCCTCGAGGAGCGCGGATCTCCGGGCGCCGCGGCACGCTGTGCCGGTCCGGCCTCCAGCGCAGGGCTCGGCGCCGGAAACGGGCGCATGGCGGGAAGCCACGCGCCGACGATCTGGCGGCTCCCCCGGCCACCGTCCGCCCTGTCTCGTGCCGCCCCTACCGCCCCGCCTTGAATGGGTAGACCACCCATGCGTCGGTGACGACGACGAGATGGTCCGGGACCGCGGGCACCACGGAGTGGCTCGGCTTGTAGTGGAGCACCGCGGTGGTGGGCCGGCCACCGGCAATGCGAACCCGGTCGATCACCGCCTGGATCGTCGTGCCCGTGTCCCAGACCTCGTCGACGATCAGCACCCTCCGGTCATGCAGGAGCGGATCGGCCGGGAACTGGAGGAAGGAGGGACGATCCGCGGGCCGCCCTTCGTCGTCGTAGAAGGCAACGGCCGCCACGACGATGTTGCGGATGCCGAGGCGGTAGGCGAGCATGCCGGCCGGGACGAGCGCGCCCCGCGTGATCGCGAGCATGACGTCGTACTCGCCCCGGACCTTGTCCGCCAACTCCGCCACGAGCCGTTCGAGGTCGTCCCAGGTGACGAGGAGCCTGTCAGTCTGGGCCATGCCGGTAGCCTACGTCGGGCCGTATCCGGACGGAAGGTGCCGACGGACACGCGCGGTCTCGCGTGGGGGTGCAGCGCGCCTCCGTGCGGGCCGTCGACCGGGCCGACGACCTCGATCCCAGCCGGAGGCTCCTGGCTCCATTCGGCCTCGGACACAGCCGGTCGGGGCTTCGCCTCGATGTCGATCGGCTCGGTGCCGCGCGGGTCGCGGACGGGAGCACGGGCGGGGTGGCGCACAATGGCAGCATGAGCGAGCTTCCCAGCCTCC
>JBAWVU010000008.1:0-23892 GCA_037147135.1 Chloroflexota bacterium | reverse complement strand
CTGCGCGAAGAGCTGCTTGAAGTAGTTGTAGAGGAGCTGCGGCCGCTCCGAGAGCACCGCGAGCGGCGCGTCGTTGCCCATCGATCCGACCGGGTCCGTCCCCGTGGTCGCCATCGGGTCGATGAGCAGGCGCACGTCCTCGTCCGTGTACCCGAAGACCTCCTGGCGGCGGAGGACGGTCTCGTGGTCCGGCTCGATGACGCCTGTCGGGTCGGGAAGGTCGTCGATCCGGACGAGATGGCGACAAACCCACTCGCCGTACGGCCGCGCCGATGCGACCGCCTCCTTGAGCTCGTCGTCCGACACGATGCGTCCCTGCGACGTGTCCACGAGGAACATGTGCCCCGGCGCGACGCGGCCCTTCGCCACGATCTCGTCGGGCGCGATGTCGAGGACGCCCGTCTCGGACGCCATGACGACGCGACCGTCGCGCGTCACGCACCAGCGGGCCGGCCGGAGGCCGTTGCGGTCCAGCGTGGCGCCCACGCGCACGCCGTCGGTGAAGGCGATCGAGGCCGGGCCGTCCCACGGCTCCATGAGGCACGCGTGGTACTCGTAGAACGCGCGGCGCGCCGGCGACATCGATGGGTCGCGACTCCACGGCTCCGGGACCAGCATCATCATCGCGTGGGCGAGCGAGCGGCCGGACAGGTGGAGCAGCTCGAGGACGTTGTCGAGGATCGCCGAATCCGAGCCCTCGGCGTCCACGACCGGCAGCACCTTGGTCAGGTCGTCCCCGAAGAGCGACGAGCCGAATGTCGACTGTCGGGCGCGGATCCAGTTGACATTGCCGCGCAGCGTGTTGATCTCGCCGTTGTGGCTGATGTACCGGTACGGGTGAGCGCGCGCCCATGACGGGAACGTGTTGGTCGAGAAGCGCGAGTGGACCATGGCGATCGCGCTCTCGAATCGCGGGTCCAGGATATCCGGGTAGAAGGTGAGCAGCTGCGACGCGTTGAGCATCCCCTTGTAGACGATCGTGCGGCAGCCCAGGGACGGGACGTAGAAGTCTCCGCGGCCGGGGAGCGCGCTGCGTGAGACCGCCTTCTCGATGAGGCGACGCGCGACGTAGAGGCGGCGGTCGAAGGCGAGGTCATCAGGGATGCCCGGCGGGCGAGCGACGAACGCCTGGCGGATGACCGGCCGGCTGGCCCGCGCGGTCTCCCCGAGGCCGACGGGATCGGTCGGCACGTCGCGCCAGCCGATGAGCGTCAGCCCCTCCTCGGCGAGTGCCCGCTCGACGCGCTCCTCGCAGGCGGCCCGGCTCGCGTCGTGGCGCGGCAGGAAGACCATCCCCACCCCGTAGCCACCCTCGACGGGGAGATCGATCCCCTGTTCGGCGGCCGCCGCGCGGAGGAACCCGTACGGGACCTGGACGAGGAGTCCCGCACCGTCGCCGGACTCCTTCTCGGACCCGCTCGCGCCGCGATGCTCGAGGTTGACGAGCACGGACAGGGCATCGCGCACGATCCCGTGAGTGGGGCGACCGGCGATGTCGCACACGAACCCGAAGCCGCACGCGTCATGCTCGGTGGACGGCTCGTAGAGCGACCTCGGCGCGGGCTGTGGACCGGGCTGTGGGGCGACCATGGCGAGGATCCCGTGACAGGGCTGGGCCGTCCCACGATATCGAGCTGCGCCGGGAGACTCGGTGACGACACGGAGATGCTTGGGTTGCCGTTGGGGTCGCCCGTTCGGCCGCGCCGCCGCGACGGTCGTGGGCGCCGAGGATCCCGGGCTCGACGGCGACCTGCCGGTCCTCGTCCCCTGGGACCTCGACCTGCCGGGCGACCGGCCGCCGACGGTGATCCGGCGCCTCTCCGGGCTCTCGGGCGGCGCGATCACCGAGCTACTCGATCGCATGGAGGAGCTGGGCCTCGTCGCGCGAGCGTTCGGCTCGTCAGGTCGGCCGCCACGGGGTCGCTCCCCCGTGCGCTTGCGCGTGGCGCAAGAAGCGGAGCGTCCCCAACGGCCCGGGGCCCGGGATGTGTCGGATCCTTGCGTCCCGCGCAACCCTGCTGCATCCGGCCGGCCCGTCGGGCCCGGATCCGCGCGTCTCTTGCCCCTGGCGCGAGCCAGGGACAGGATGCGCGGCTTGTCCGACAGGTCTTGCGCGTGGCGCAAGGGGATGCCGGGGATCTGCTCCGGGCGCACGAGAGGGGCGACTTCCGGGTGCAGCACCGGGTGGGCCCGGATCCTGGGCCTCAGGGGTCGGTCGTCGGCATCGTCGGCGCGGCATTCCTCGTCCTGACCCACCTGAACGCCCGGTCGGCCGTCCTCGCACCGGCGTTCGTGCAGGCATTCCTGCAGCTCACCATCTTCTGGTCCCTCCGCCGGCCAGACGTCGAGGCGTTCTTCACCCCTTGAGGTCGCGCGGCGCTCAGGCCGAGAGGTCGCGCTCCAGCGGCGTCCGGAACCGCGGGGTCACGCGGGTCGTCCCGAGGACCGCCTGCATCCGTGCCGCCGCCGCCTCGATGAGCGCGGTCGCGTCCGCGCCGACATCCTCCAGGATGCCGAGGACGATCTCGCCGTCGGGTCGCTGGCCCCAGCCGCCGACGACGCGTCCGTCGACCCAGACCGTGGGCCCCGCGTTGCCGATCCCGTGCCCGTCGAAGAGCCGCGCCCCGTGCGGCCCGAGGTACCATGCGCGGTCCCACCAGCCCATCGTCGTCGCGTCGAGTCCCGGCAGCAGCGCCGCCCACGGCTCGACCAGAGGCGGCAGCTCCAGGTCGTCAGGCAGGAGGAACGCCGCCGCGCCCTCGGCGTCCACGTCCATCTCGGCTTCGACCTCGACGGCCCCGGCGTCCGTGAGCGCCTGCCGCACGACCCCTGCCGGCCATCCGGTCCACCAGCGCAGGTCCGCCAGGCTGCCCGGCCCGAACGACAGGAGCCACCGTCGGACGATCTCCGCTCGGCCCGTGTGCGCGCGCACGTGCGGGATCCCGTCATGCAGCACCGCGTCGACGAGCACCCACCGGTACTGGCTCGCGATCCACGTGCCAAGCGGTCTGCCCCGGACGATCCGACCCTCCATCGAGAGGAGGAGCACGATCCGCGTCGCCATCGACGTCTGAGTCTCATACCGCTTGCCGGCGGCGAGCGTGACCTTCTCGGTGAGGCGCGGCTCCAGCCTCCCGATCTCGATCGTGGAGGCCTCTCCGAGCGCGTGGAGCATCCGGACGGTCGACTCCTCCACCTCGGCCACCCAGCGAGCCGGGTCGTCCGCGATCGAGGCATCCTCCAGCAGCCCGAGCACTCGACGCCGCTCCTGCAGCGCAAGACCGTGGGTCGAGGCAGCGAAGAGCGCCCCGACGAGGTCGACCGGGATCACCCAGAGCGTCCGCCGCATCCCGTGGAAGCGGATGAGCGTCCGGTCGACATAGAGGGCGCGCTCGACGGCACCCACGCTGGGGTCGTGCATCCGCGCCCACGCCGAGAGGAAGACCGTGGCGGGATCGCTCGAGTGGATCGCGACGAGCGCAGCTGTCACCTCCTCCGGGGTGGCAACGCGGGCGGCTGGGGCGAGGCAGTGCCGGAGCGCGAGGCGGGCGCGCCTCTCGGCGACGGTGATGCGTCTCACGTGCGGCCGGAACGGTTCGCGACAGCGGGGGCGACGGGGACGAGAGAGGCGGCCAGCATGACGGACCCATTCTCCCGGTTCGGCCCGGGCGGCGGGAAGGTACTGTGTCCACCTGCTGCGGGCGGGCATGCCGCTCCGACCCACACCGTCGGGAGAGTCCATGGACCGCATCACCGTCTACGGGGCGCCCTGGTGCCCCGACTGCAGCCGCTCGAAGGCCTTCCTCCTGGAGCAGCGGGTCCCGTTCGACTGGGTGGACATCGACGCCGACGCGGACGGGCGGCGCTTCGTCGAGGAGCTGCAGCAGGGCGGGCGGACGATCCCGACGATCGTGTTCACGGACGGGAGCCACCTGCTGGAGCCGTCCAACGCGGACCTCGCCGAGAAGCTCGGGCTCCAGCTTCACGCGGTGCGCACGTTCTACGACCTCATCGTCGTCGGGGGCGGCCCGGCGGGACTCTCGACCGCCATCTACGCGGCGCGCGAGGGGATGGACGCGCTCGTCATCGAGCTCGGCGCCCTGGGCGGCCAGGCCGGTGCGACCGACCGGATCGACAACTACCCGGGGTTCCCCGACGGGATCGGCGGCGCCGAGCTGGCGGCGCGACTCGTGGCGCACGCACGCCGCTACGACGTAGAGCTGCTGTCGGCCGTGGAGGTCTCCGGGATCCGGCGCGAGCCCGACGAGATCCGGGTCGCGACGGTCGGGGGCGACACGTACGGCGCGTACGCCGTCATCGTCGCCACCGGGTCGCGGTACCGTCGGCTGGGCGTCCCCGGCGAAGCAGGGCTCATCGGCCGCGGCATCCACTACTGCGCCACGTGCGACGGCCCGTTCTACCGCGGCGCCGACGAGCTCGTCGTGATCGGCGGCGGCAACTCGGCGCTCGAGGAGTCGCTCTTCCTCACGACGCTCGCGACGAAGGTGACGATCCTCACCCGCGGCGACCTGCGCGCGAGCGAGCTCGTCGTGGACAAGGTGCGGAACCACCCGCGGATCGCGATCCACACGGGCGTAGATATCGTCGACGTCGAGGAGAGCGGCGGACGTCTCGGCGCGGTGCTGGCTCGGGATCGGGCGACCGGACGCGGCATGCGTATCACGCCCGCAGCGGCCTTCGTCTTCGTGGGCCTGGACCCGAATACCGCGTTCCTCCGTGGCGTCGTCGATCTCGACGAGCGGGGCTTCATCGTCACCGACGACCGGTTCGAGACGTCGCTCCCGGGCGTCTACGCCGCGGGCGACGTGCGGGCCGGCTCCACGAAGCAGGTCGGCAGTGCCGTGGGTGAAGGCATCGCCGCGCTCCTCGCGGTCCGGCGCGCGCTGGAGCGGGGCCACCTGAAGGCGGCGAGCGTGATGGACGAGATCGCGGTCGACTGACCGGCGGGCAGACCTGGCCATCCGGCCGCCGCACGCGCCCGAAGGTGAGTCGTGAGCACGATCGACGGCGGGGCGTAGGCTCCCCCCGATGCGGATACTCATCGTAGGCGCCAGCGGCTACATCGGCGGACGGCTGGTCCCCCTGCTGCGGTCGCGCGGCGACGACCTCGTCCTCATGAGCCGCGACGCACGGCCCCTGGCGGCGCGCTTCCCCGACGCGCGCGTCGTCGCCGCGGACCTGCTGGACGCGGCCATCCTCGCGCCGGCGCTCGAGGGGATCGACGTCGCCTACTACCTGGCCCACTCGATGGGGGCCGGGGAGCGAGGGCTTCGCCGAGCGGGATCACCCCACGGTGGATGGGCACGCGCTGCCAGCCGATCGGGATCGGCGACGTGCTCGACTACCTCGTCGGCGCCCTGGACCATCCGGACGTGGTCGGGATCGTGGAGATCGGCGCCGCGGACGTCCTCTCCTACGGCGACATGATGCGGACCTACGCGCGCCTGAGCGACCTGCGTCGTCTCATGATCCCCGTGCCGGTGCTGACCCCTCGCCTCTCCTCGCACTGGGTCAACCTCGTCTCGCCCGTCCCGGCCGGGATCGCCCGGCCTCTCATCGAGGGCCTCCGCAATGAGGTCGTCGTCAACGAACCCGGGCCGGCGGCGGCCTTCGGCCTGGCGCTGCTCCCGTTCGCCGAGTCGCTCCAGCGGGCGATCGATCAGACGGACCGCCACGCTGTCGCGTCGACGTGGTTCGATGCGCTCGCCGCCCCGGACAGGGCGAGCCTCTCGTCGCTGACCACCCTCGAGGGGATGATCATCGACCGCCGGTCGCACCGGGTCGCGGCCTCGTCCGAGCGCGCCTTCGCCGAGATCGAGCGCTTGGGGGGCGATGCTGGCTGGACGTACGCGAACCTCCTCTGGCGCATCCGCGGCCTCGCGGACGGCGTCGTGGGGGGCGTGGGGATGCGGCTGGGCCGCCGTGACGCCGCGCATGTTCGCGTGGGCGACGCGGTGGACTTCTGGCGCGTGGAGGAGTTGCGGCGACCGTCGCTCCTCCGGCTGCGCGCGGAGATGAAGGTCCCCGGGCGCGCGTGGCTCCAGTACGAGGCGTCCGCGGCCCCCGGCGGGAACCGGATCGTCCATGCCACGTTCTTCGAGCCGAGGGGCGTGAGCGGGCTCGCCTACTGGTACGTCCTCTACCCGGCTCATGCCGTAATCTTCCGCGGGATGGTCCGCGAGCTCGCTCGACGGGCGGCCGCCGGGGCGGGTTGATCGGGTCCCTCCGGCTCTGGCGCCGATGCCCGCGTGCATGGATGCTGGTCCGGGCGGCATGTCGCGCTCCGGTCACGGGGCGGATGCCGGTCCAGGTTCCCCAGTCACGAGAGGTGCACCATGGCGTTCAACGTCGATATCGTGGCGCTCGCGAAGGCGAACAGCTTCTTCCGGGAGGTCCTCTCCACGGGGCCGAACGCCCAGGTCGTCGTGATGAGCATCCCGCCGGGTGGCGAGATCGGCGAGGAGACCCACGAGCACGTGGACCAGATCCTCGCGTTCGTCCAGGGCGAGGGAATCTCCATCCTCGATGGCGAGGAAAGCCCCGTGGGACCCGATCGACTCGTCCATGTCCCGGCCGGGACCCGCCACAACTTCACGAACACCGGGCCCGGCGACCTGCGCCTGTACACGGTGTACGCGCCGCCGCAGCACGCTCCCGGCACCATCCACAAGACCAAGGCGGACGCCGACGCCGACGAGGCCGACCACTTCGTCCCGGCGTAGCCGCGCGCGACACGAAGGCGCGACGCCAGACCGATCCGCCGCCTCGCGGATCTGAAGCCCGCCTACCCGACGAGCGACCGCTCCACCGCCACGCCCGGCGGCTCGCCGACCCGCGCGACCACCGTCCCGTCGCGTGTCAGCTTCACGCTGCCCCGGGTCCCGCGATCGTCGGACAGCTCGAGCGAGCCGTGGCCGCGGACCCGCGTGCCGGCGAGCCGCGGAGCGAGCTCGGCGGTGATCGTGCCGACCGCCTGCGCCTCCCACGGCGCGAGTGGCGTGACCGTGCGGAAGGTGAAGATCGACGGCGCGGGCATCCCCAGGCCGTGGATGCCGACGGTGGTGCCGGCGATCTCCTCGCGCCCCTCGAACCGACCGATCCCGACGAGCTCCGCGGTGACCGAGAGCCGGATCCGCGACCCCGGCCCGCGGCCGTCGAGTCGGGCCGTGATCCGCGCGCCAGTCTCCGGATCGACCTCCGTCAGCTCCGTGCCGGTGGCGTCGAACGAGGGCTGGCGGTATCCCCGCCCGAACGACGCGGCCGTCGCCGCGCAGAAGACCCCGAAGGCAGCGAGCGCGCGGTCCGGGGACTGGGTTCCGCCGTCGCCGGGAAGCCACTCGGCGAGCTCGAGGAGAAGGCGCGTCTTCGCGGTCCGCCGCGCGAGGTAGCGGACAAGCGATGTCCCGTGCGTCTCGTACGCGGCGCGCGCGTCGCCGACCGGCGAGAAGCCGGGGCCGGAGCCGGGCACGGTCGTGCGGGGCATCAGGCGAACCCGGGCGCCCGAAGCAGCTGCTCCCGAAGGGCGCGTTTCAGCCACGCCCGGTAGTCGTCGTCGGTCCAGCCGCGTGACCGAAGCTCCCGGTAGACCTCGAGCAGGCTCACCGCGAGCAGGACGTCATGCGCGGTCTCGAGCGTCAGGCCGTCCCGCAGCACAGGCATGAGAGGGACGACTACTCCTTTCAGGCGCTCGGCGCGCCCGGCGAGGACGGCCGCGATCTCGGCCGCGACCTCGGGGTCGGCCCGCGCCGCGTCCTGCTGGATCGTGAGCGCCTCCGCGCCGGTCGCCCACTGGTTGCCCATGAACGCGGCGTACGCGTCGAGCCGTGCTCCGGGCTCATCCGTCGCGAGGACCTCGCCAAGGCGCTCGGCCGTCTGCGCCGACACGAGCCAGGCGTCGCGGATCTCCGTGACGATCGCCCGCTTGGACCCGAAAGCCCAGTAGATCGTCGGCACCGCGACCCCGGCCTCCGCGGCGATGTCCGGGATCGTCGTGGCGGCATACCCGCGCTCGAGGAAGAGCCGCCGCGCTGCATCGACCATGCGGGCGCGCGTCTCGATCCGGTCGCGCCTCCGAGGCGCGCCGGACTCGGGATCGCGGGAGGGCTTGACAAGATCCACCGGACTACAGTATCACTCCAGTTGTCAACTATAGTGCCCATGTAGTAAGGAGACCCGATGACAGCGTCCCAGCTGTCCGCAGTCGAGGCGGCCCGCGCGACCGGCGATGAGGCGAAGGCCACCTTCCGGCAGGCGATCGAGCGAGGTTGGAACCAGGCTGACCTGGCGGCGATCGACGAGCTGTTCGCAGCCGACCACGTCGAGCACCAGGTCGGGATCGAGCCCGGGCGCGAGGGTGTGAAGGGATCGATCCGGTACCTGCGGACCGCGTTCCCCGACCTCCATCTCACCATCGAATCGACGGTCGCCGACGGCGACCGCGTGTGGACCCGCATCAGCGCGACAGGCACGCACCAGGGTCCGTTCATGGGCGCCCCGGCGACGGGTCGATCGTTCCGGATCGACGTCATCGACATCGTCCGCGTCGTGGACGGGCGGATCGTGGAGCACTGGGGCGTGGCGGACCGGCTGAGCCTCGTGCAGCAGCTCGGCGTGGTCCCGGCGGGACCGCGCTGACACGTGGCGACGTCGGCGGCTCCAGCCGCGCGCGGAGACCCACCGAACCGCCACGCCGCCCGCACACCTTCCACACATCCGGCTGCGATCGTGGTCCTCGTCAACAGCAGCCCCGGTCGAACGGGGCCCATCGGATCGGAGAGACACCACATGCTTCGCAGGGGATTCGTCGGGATCCTGATTTTCGGCCTCGTCGCCATCGTCGCGGGCCTCATCGGCTACCAGGCCGGCCTCACGTCGAGCGCCGTCGCATCGGGCGCCACCGTCGTCGTGGCCGGCGGGCTCCCGTTCTTCGGACTCTTCTTCTTCCTCCTCTTCCCGCTCTTCTTCATCGGCTTCGCGTTCTTCGCCTTCGCAGGCCGGCGACGCGGACAGTGGGGCCATGGTCACGGGCCGTTCCCCGGCCCGATGGGCCCGGGCGGACCGGGCGGCCCGGGCGGCCCTGGGCGCTTCGGCGGACCCGGCGGCCCGTCCGATCCGCGCCGCGCCTGGGTGGCCGAGATGCACCGCAGCCTCCACGCGGAGGACACGGCCGCGGACCGGGCGCCCGAGGCTACTCCCGCCGGCTGACCGGCGCCTCCCCCACCACACGCGACGCCGGCCGGGTATCCTCGGCCGGCGTCGCCTCACATCCGGAGCCCCATGCGCACGATCCTCATCGTCGAGGACGAGCCGCGCATCGCGACCCTCGTCCGCGACTACCTCGAGCACGCAGGCTTCGTCGTCCTCCTCGCGGCGGACGGCGAGCACGCGCTCGTCCTCGCCCGGACGCGCCGCCCCGACGCGATGGTCCTCGACCTCGGCCTGCCGGCGGTCGACGGGCTCGACGTGATCCGCGCGATCCGACGTGACTCTTCCATGCCGATCGTCGTCCTCACCGCCCGGGGCGACGAGAGCGACCGGGTCATCGGCCTCGAGCTCGGTGCGGACGACTACGTCGTGAAGCCGTTCAGCCCGAAGGAGCTCGTGGCCCGGGTCCGCGCCGTCCTGCGGCGCGTCGACGCGGCGTCGCGGCCCACCGATCGGCTCGTCATCGGCGACCTCGAGGTAGACCTCGCCCGCCACCGCGTCACGGCCGGCGGCCGTGTCGTGACGCTGACCCCGACCGAGTTCGACCTGCTCGCCACGATGGCCCGCGAGCCCGGGCGCGTGTTCACGCGCGGGCAGCTCCTTGAGGCCGTCCGCGGCTTCAGCCTCGAGACGTACGAGCGGGCGATCGACGGGCACGTGAAGAACCTCCGGCGGAAGCTCGAGGCCGACCCCGGGGCGCCGCGGTACGTCCGCACGGTCCACGGCGTGGGGTACGCGGTCGAGGAGCCCGGGTCGTGACCGACGACCGGGGGCCGTGGGGACCTGGCCGCAGCCGGCGCGGCCGGCGCCGCGGCCCCCGTCACGCCGCCGGGTTCATCGGCTGCATGGCGCTCACGCTCATCGTCCTCGTCGGCATCGTCACCGCCGCGGCGACGTGGGTCGCCGGCACGCTGCTCGGCATCGTCGCTCCCGGCAGCGGCGTGTCGGCCCCGACCGCGCTCGCCGTCGTCGTGGCCCTCGTCGTGGCCGTCGCCGTCGTCTCCATCGTCGTGGGGCGGGCGGTGCGGCCGCTCGCGTCGATCGCCGACGCGACGGAGCGGCTCGCGGACGGCGAGCCGGACGTGCGGGTCGAGGTTGGCGGACCCGGTGCGGTCCGGCGGCTCGGGGCGTCGTTCAACGCGATGGCCGAGCGACTCGATCGTTCGCGCTCGGACCGCCAGGCGCTCCTCGCCGACGTCACGCACGAGCTGCGCACGCCGCTGGCCGTCATCGGCGGGAACGTGGAGGCGATGCTCGACGGGATCCACCCGCGCGACGACGCGCACCTCGCGCCGATCCTCGCCGAGACCGCGGTCATGAGCCGCTTGCTCGACGACCTGCGCACGCTGTCGCTGGCGGAGGCCGGTGCCCTCCCACTGCACCGGGAGCAGGTCGACGTCCGCCGCCTCCTCGACGACGTCGCCGCAGGACACGAGGCGGCGGCGCGCGAGGCCGGCATCACGCTGGAAGTCGCCGGCGGGCCCTCGATCCTCCTCGACGTGGACCCGGTGCGGATCCGCGAGGTCGTCGCCAATCTCGTCGTCAACGCCGTGCGCCATACGCCGCGCGGCGGCTCGATCCGCCTCTCGGCCGCGTCTGGCGGGGCGTCGATCGAGCTCACGGTTTCCGATACCGGCGACGGGATCCCGCCCGCGGACCTCGATCGCGTCTTCGACCGCTTCGAACGGCGGGCGGACGTCGGAGGGAGCGGTCTGGGCCTGACGATCGCCCGAGACCTCGTGGCCGCCCACGGCGGGACGATCGCCGCCGAGAGCGACGGGATCGCCGGGCATGGGACAACGATCCGGGTCCGGCTCCCGCGCAGGGACTAGCAGCCGGGACGACGCCACCGCCCGGCAACATGCCGATGGCGGCTGCACGCCTACACTCGTGATCGACGGGCGAGCACCCGACGTGAAGGAGTGCGGACGTGACGACCGAACCTCGTGAGGGCGCGACCGGGCCCCTCTCCCCCGCCGAGCTGCACCTCATCGACGCGTACTGGCGGGCCGCGAACTACCTCTCCGTCGGCCAGATCTACCTGCTCGACGACCCGCTGCTGCGCCGGCCGCTCACGCCGGCGGACGTGAAGCCGCGCCTCCTGGGCCACTGGGGCACGACGCCTGGGCTCAACCTCATCTACGCCCACATGAACCGGGTGATCCGGAACTGGGACCTCGACGCCATCTACATCATCGGGCCGGGGCACGGCGGCCCGGCGATCGTCGCCAACGCGTATCTCGAGGGAACGTACAGCGAGGTCTACCCGAGCATCACCCGGGACACGGACGGGATGCGCAAGCTCTTCCGCCAGTTCAGCTTCCCCGGCGGGATCCCCAGCCACGTCGCGCCGGAGACGCCCGGATCGATCCACGAGGGCGGCGAGCTGGGCTACGCGCTCTCGCACGCCTACGGGGCCGCGTTCGACAACCCCGACCTCGTCGTCTGCGCCGTCGTGGGCGACGGCGAGGCGGAGACCGGCCCGCTGGCCACCAGCTGGCACTCGAACAAGTTCCTCGACCCGGTCACCGACGGCGCCGTGCTGCCGATCCTCCACCTCAACGGGTACAAGATCGCGAACCCCACTATCCTCGCGCGGATCCCCGAGGGCGAGCTGCGGGCGCTCATGGAGGGGTATGGGCACACGCCGTACTTCGTGGAGGGCGACGACCCAGCGCTCGTCCACCAGCGGCTGGCGGCCGTCATGGACACCGCCATCGAGGAGATCCACGCGATCCAGCGGGCGGCGCGCGAGGGCGGCGTCACGCGGCGGCCGCGCTGGCCGATGATCGTGCTGCGGACGCCCAAGGGCTGGACCGGCCCCAAGGTCATCGACGGGAAGCCGTCCGAGGGTACGTGGCGCTCGCACCAGGTCCCCATGGGCGAGGTCCGGACGAACGAGAGCCACCGCCGGATCCTCGAGGAGTGGATGCGCAGCTACCGGCCCGAGGAACTCTTCGACGAGAACGGCACCCTCGTCCCCGAGCTCGCCGAGCTCCCGCCCCGGAGCTACAGGCGGATGAGTGCGAACCCGCACGCCAACGGCGGGCTCCTCCTCCGCGATCTCGCGCTTCCCGACTTCCGCGACTACGCGGTCGCGGTCCCCAAGCCCGGAGGGAGCACGAGCGAGGCGACCCGCGTCCTCGGGGCGTTCCTCCGCGACGTCATCGACCGCAATCGGCAGAACTTCCGCCTCTTCGGGCCGGACGAGACCGCCTCGAACCGCCTGGGCGCCGTCTTCGAGGTCACCGACAAGGCGTGGGTGGCCGAAGTCCTCCCGACCGACGAGAGCCTCGCTCCGAGCGGGCGGGTCATGGAGGTCCTGTCGGAGCACCAGTGCCAGGGCTGGCTGGAGGGCTACCTGCTCACCGGGCGGCACGGCCTCTTCGACTGCTACGAGGCCTTCATCCACATCATCGACTCTATGTTCAACCAGCACGCCAAGTGGCTCAAGGTGGCATCCGACATCCCCTGGCGCCGCCCGATCGCCTCGCTCAACTACCTCCTCACGTCTCTCGTCTGGCGCCAGGACCACAACGGTTTCAGCCACCAGGACCCCGGCTTCATCGACCACGTGGTGAACAAGAAGGCCGAGCACATCCGGGTCTACCTGCCACCGGACGCGAACACCCTGCTTTCGGTGGGCGACCACTGCCTGCGCAGCCGGAACTACGTGAACGTCATCATCGCCGGGAAGCAGCCGGCGCCGAACTGGCTGACGATGGACGAGGCGATCCTCCACTGCTCGCGCGGGATCGGCATCTGGGACTTCGCGAGCAACGACCAGGGCGTGGAGCCGGACGTCGTCATGGCATGTGCCGGGGACGTCCCCACGCTGGAGACGCTCGCGGCGGTCGACATCCTTCGCCGGGAGCTCCCCGACCTCCGGGTCCGGGTCGTCAACGTGGTCGACCTCATGCGCCTCCAGCCGGAGTCGGAGCACCCCCATGGCCTGCCCGACCGCGAGTTCGACTCGCTGTTCACGACGGACCGGCCGATCGTCTTCGCGTACCACGGCTACCCGTGGCTCATCCACCGGCTCACGTACCGACGGACCAACCACGGGAACCTCCACGTCCGCGGCTACAGGGAGGAGGGCACGACGACGACCCCGTTCGACATGGTCATGCTCAACGACCTCGACCGGTTCCACCTCGTGATCGACGTCATCGACCGGGTGCCTGGCGTCGCTGCGCGGGCGGCGCATCTCCGTCAGCGGATGGAGGATCGGCGCCTCGAATGCCGCGCCTATACCCGGCGGGAGGGCGAGGACGCGCCCGAGATCCGCGGCTGGCAGTGGCCGGCGTAGGGGGCGGAGCGGTGGGCCGGGGCGAGTCGACAGCGGTCGGCGCGCCCGGGGCCGGGACGGGCATGGGCGCCCTCGGCGGGCCCGAGGCGGCCGGGGGTCCCGCCGAGGGCGCACGGATCCTCGTCGTCAACGCCGGGTCGAGCAGCCTCAAGCTGCGCGTCCTCGACGCGACGGACGCCGTGGTCGCGAGCGCGGACCTGCCTGCTCCCCGCGGGTCGGCCGACGCCGGGACCATCGCACAGGCCATCGCCGGCTTCGGCGAGATCGCGGCGGTCGGCCATCGGATCGTCCACGGTGGGACCCGGTACAGCGGCCCGGTCCGTCTCGACGACGACGTCGAGGCGGACCTCCGCGCGCTCACGGACCTCGCGCCGCTCCACCAGCCCAAGTCCCTCGCGGCGCTAGCCGCCGTCGATGCCGTCCTTCCGGACGTGCCGGCGGTCGCCTGCTTCGACACCGCGTTCCATGCGGACATGCCCGCCGCCGCGACGACCTATGCCATCCCCCGCGAGTGGCGGACACGGTGGGCGCTCCGCAAGTATGGGTTCCACGGGCTCTCCCACGCGTACGCCTCGCGCCGGGCGGCGGAGATGGTGGGACGGCCCGTGGAAGCGTCGCGGATCGTGACCTGCCACCTCGGCGCGGGCGCATCTCTCGCGGCGATCCGCGGCGGGCGATCCGTGGACACGACCATGGGCTTCACGCCGCTCGACGGGCTCGTCATGGCGACCCGGTCGGGCAGCATCGACCCGGGGCTGGTCCTCTGGCTGGAGGAGCACGTGCGGATGCCGCCGGCGGAGCTCGCGTCCACGCTCGAGCACCGTTCGGGGCTCCTCGGGCTCACCGGCATGGCGGACATGCGGGCGATCCTCGCGGCCGAGGCGGCCGGCGACGAGGCCGCGATCCTCGGCGTCGGCGTCTACCTCCATCGGCTCCGCGCCTCGATCGCGGCGATGGTCGCGGCCCTCGGCGGCCTCGACGTGCTCGTCTTCACCGGTGGCGTCGGGGAGAACGCGCCGGCGATCCGCGAGCGGACCGCCGCGGACCTCGACTACCTCGGGGTGGCCGTGGACGCAGAGGCGAATGCCACCGCGCACGGGGACACTGAGATCGGCGCCGCGGGCGCGCCCGTGCGCACGCTCGTCATCGCCGCGCGCGAGGACCTCGAGATCGTCCGCGAGGTGCGGGTGGTGCTGGGGCTGGCGGGCGCGTAGCAGAGGCCGCGATCCGGGCCCCCGTCGGCACCCCGACCCGTGCGTCCCCGGGATCTCGCCGTCTGGTCGCGCCCCTCGTGCACGGGCGCACAATGGGGACCTCGCGTGGCCATCGCGCGGATAGCGGAGGAGTGGAAGATGCGGATCGCGATCATCGGGGCCGGCAACGTGGGCGGCGGCCTGGGGACGGCATTCACGGCGGTGGGGCACGAAGTGGTCTTCGGCGTGCGCGACCCGGAGAGCTCCAAGACGCTGGCCGCGCTCAACAGCGTCCCCCACGCGGCCGCGATGAGCCCCGCGGAGGCGGTGAAGGGCGCGGATGTGGTGGTCTTCGCCCTCCGGTGGGAGGCCGTCCCGCCCACCGTGGCCGGGCTCCCAAGCCTGGCCGGATGCGTCGTCATCGACGCGATGAACCGCTTCGACGGCGACCCGACGCGCAGCACCACCCAGGACCTGGTCGCGCTCCTGCCCGGCGCGCGGATCGCCAAGGCGTTCAACACGATCGGCTTCGAGAACTACGCCACCGCCCGGGAGCGCGCGGTGCCGGCCGCCATGTTCGCGGCCGGGGACGACCCGCACGCGAAGCGCGTGGCGATGGACCTGGCGGCAGATCTGGGCTTCGTGCCGGAGGACGCCGGCGGCCTCGCCAACACGCGGGCACTCGAGATGATGGTCCCCGTCTGGTTCGCGCTGACGGAGGCGCACGGGCGCGCGGTGGGCTTCGCGGTCTCCCGAGGGTAGGACGCGCGAGGCCTCCGGGCGCTGGGGCCGGCCCGGCGTCAGGGGCCCGCCAGGCGGCCGGGACCTGCAAGGCGGCCGGGACCTGCCGAGGGCGGGCGGTCACTCCGCGAGCCGAGGGACCCCGCCCGCGTTCGCGGCATCCTCCCTCTACAATCCCCCGACGCACCACGTTGGGACCTGATGCCTGGGGGACAGAGTGGCGAAACGCGCCGGGGACGTCGGCACGTCCGCGCTCGAGGATCTGAGGCGACGGCCCAGGCCGCCCCGGACGTCGTTCATCGGGCGCGAAGCCGAGATCGCGTCGCTCCTCGACCTCCTCCGCGCGCCCGACGTGGGCCTCGTCACGATCACGGGACGGAGTGGGGCCGGGAAGACGCGCCTCGCGACCGAGGTGGCCCGGCGCCTGAGCGCGGAGCTGCCCGGCGGAGCCGTCTTCGTCGACTGCTCCTCGATCGACGACCCCGACGTCCTCGTGGCGGCGGTGGCCAGCGCGCTCGACCTGAAGGTCGTATCGCGGCAACGGCCGGAGGATGCCCTGCGCCGGAGCCTCCAGTACGAGCCCGCGCTGATCCTCGCCGACGACGTGGACCAGGTTCCGGACGGGCTAGAGGCACTGCTCGGCATCCTCGACGACTGCCCGGGCAGCCACCTGCTGGCGACAGCGGCGGCGCCCCGGCGCGCGCGGGGCGAGCACGTGGTCCGTCTCGGCGCGCTTCCCCTTGCGTCCGTCCGCTTCCCCGACCCACGGGAGCTGCAGCTGGCCCCGGCGGTCGCACTGTTCTGCGAGCGCGCGAGCGCCGTGGATGCCGGCTTCCGGTGCACCGTTGACAATGCCGCGGCCGTCGCCGGGCTGGTCGAACGTCTCGACGGCCTCCCGCTCGCCATAGAGTTGGCGGCGGCGCGAGTCACCACGCTCTCGCCCGCGGCCCAGCTGGAGATGCTGGGCCATGGCTCGTCGCTCGACCTGGCATCTCTCCGGGCGGTCGGTCGGGCAGACCGCCACACGGAGCTGCGGTCGGCGATCGCGTGGAGCCACCGGCTCCTGGGGCAGCGCGAGCAGATCCTGTTCCGACGCATGGCCGTGTTCGTCGGCGGGTCCTCGCTGGAGTCCCTTCGAGAGGTCTCGGCCGAGCACGCGTGGGGCTCGGCAGGATTCCTCGACGCTCTCACGAACCTCGTCGACGTGCACCTGGTCGAGCCCGACGTCACGACTTCCGACGGCCGGTACCTGCTGCTGCCGACCGTGGTGGACTACGCTCTGGAGCGGCTCGTGGAGGCCGGCGAGTCGGAGCGGCTGATTGCCCGTCACACCGACTGGTTCGCGGCCTTCGCGCGACGGGCCACGGACCTGGACGAACGGGACCAGCTGGCGCGGCTCGTGGCCGATCGCCGCAATCTCCACGCGGCGCTCGGACGGCTCATCGCGGCGGGCCGGACGGAGCGCGGGCTTCGGCTGGCGGCGGACCTCGCGCCGTTGTGGATCCGACAGGGCCTCTTCCCGCGCACCCGCGCCTGGTTCGACGCGCTGCTCGCCGGGGCGCAGAACGAGGACATCCCGGCCGAAGTCCACGCCCGCGCGCTCCTGTGGCGGGCCCTGCTCGCGGCAGAAGCGCCAGCCGAGAGCGACCGGCGCACCGCGTCCGAGCGGCTCGACCTGGGCCTCCGGCTGGCACGGGAGTCCGGGTCGGACGACGCGCTTCTCTTCGGCCTCTCCTGCGTGATCGGGACCCTCTTCGCGATCCGCGACATGGATGCAGCGGCGGGGGCATCACGGGAAGGGCTCGCCCTGTCGCGGGAGATCCGGGACGAGCGGTGGCAGGTCCGATTCACCTGTTGGGCCGGCGTGGTCGCACAGGAGGGGGGCGACCTGGAGACCGCCGCGAGCCTCGGGGCCGAGTCGCTCGATCGGGCCACGCGCGGCGGCGACCTGACCACGGTCGTCCGGGCCTCCCTGCTGCTGGTGGGGCTTCCGCCCGGGACGTCGGGCGTGCCGGACGCGGTCCTGACGCGCGAGGCACTCCTTGCGATCTGTCGCGACATCGGCGACGTCGTGGCCGAGGGATGGCTGTTGGGGAGCCTCGCCTGGGCCGCTCTCGCGGCCGGCGACCGAGCTCGTGCTGCAGCGTGGTGCATCGACGGCTTGCGGCTGGGCCAGCGGACCGGTGCGCTGAGCTCCGGCGGGTTCGCTCTCGCGACCCTCGTCCTCGCCGCTGCGAGGCGAGAGGACGACGCGATCGCGGCGATGCTGCACGGGTCGCTCGCGGGCGCACTGCCCACGCTCCAGGTGGGGATCTCGGCGCAGCCGGCCGCGATCTACTTCGCCGCGGTCGACGAGGCACGGAGCCGGTTCGGAGCCCAGGCGTTCGACGCGATCGTGGCGGAAGGCGCGCTGCTGTCGTGGGACGGCGCCCTCGCCGCTGCGCTCAAGTACGCATCCGTGCTGGCGAGCCGTGCGACGCCCCGGGTGACGGCCGGCGAGGGCCGGCCTGCCGAGACCCGTTCGTTCGGCCGCGTGGAGCACCTCACGCCGCGAGAGCTCGAGGTCCTCCGCCTCCTTGCGCGCGGCGACACGAACAAGGACATCGCCGTCGCGCTGGGCCTCCGCCCCAAGACGGTCATGCACCACTCCGTGGCCATCTACGGGAAGCTCGGCGTCCGGGGGCGAGCAGAGGCGACCGCGTGGGCCTACCGCAACGGTGCGGTCGACGAACCCGCCGAGACCTGAGCACCGCCCGCGCCCGACCGGCACGAGAGCTCGACCGGGCGGGGCCCCACCGGCTCCGACGGGTGCCCCCGGGCATCTGCCCGATGCGCTCGACGCGCATCCGGCCCCAACATCCGGCTCCTCGTTGCCATCTGGGCCACCGTGAGGAGGAGACGATGAAGGGCATGCCGGGCCTGTACTACGCCGGCGGACCGAGCGCTCCTGGACGTTCACCCAGGTGGGTGGGATCCGTCCTCTACGTCGATGAGGACACTGCCGAGGTCCGCCGCACCCACGCCCGCGGCGACGCGAGGCCGCTTCCATCGGGGGATGCGAGCGCGGGCTCCCGGCGTCCGTCGCTGTCGGGGTTCCTCCACCGGATCGTCGGGCTCACCGGCACCGCCTGATCCCCGGCGCTCCTGCGGACGCTCGCGCACGGCCGGGTCCGCCGCGGGCTCGACGCAGAGGCAGGGGATCGACGGAGCTCGCAGGAGCGAAGGGGCGAAGGGGAGAGACGATGGAGACGCTTCACGGGATGCTCGCGAAGACGTACGACGAGGACAGGGCGCGCACGTACGCGCACCCCGGCCGACAGCACGCAGCCGAGCTCCGCAGATCGCGGCCGCCGCGGGAGTCACTGTCGCGGCCCATGCTCGTCACGGCGTTCGGCCGCCTCGCGGGCCGTCCGCGCGACACGGTCACCCTGCCGTGTACGACGGCGGACGGCCGACCGGGCCGCCTCGTCGCCCGGTTCGAAGGCACGGAGCGCAGGCTGGTCTGCGAGGTCGGCTGACTTCTCGACCGCCACCTGCACCGACGGGCGACGTGCCGGGCCCTGGCCCGCAGTGATCCGGTGCGGCCGAGCCCGGCAGGCGGACGCGGCCACCGGCCCCTTCCGCAACGCAACCGCTACCTCAAGGGGATGGAGCGGCTGCTCGCGTGCCCGTACGCTGCCGGCGAGGACACCGGCGCGGACCTCTCGCGGTGACCGACTCCAGCCCGGAGGATGGGACGACGCCGATGCCCGAGCAGCCGACGCACGACCGACCCGCCACGGGCCCAGCCCTCGCGGAGCGCGAGCCCGACGCGGGCGTCCTCACCTGCGCGACGTGCGGGTGCCGCCTCACCGCGCGTGAACGGACGTTCGGCATGGGCCCGGACGCGGCGTGGCGCCACTTCTCCGGCGGCACGGGCCGCGATGCCCGCGGGTGCCTGGTCGAGTGCGTGGACGAGCCGCACCGGATGGCCTCGGCCCACCGCGCCGCGGCCTGAGGCCACCGCTCGTCGCACGGCCCCGCCAGCGGCATGCGGCTCGACCGACTCGCCCGCGGTGGCACGGACGCCGCGCAGGGACGTCGGGTCGGGACATGGAACGGGGGCCCGCCGGCGGACCGGCGAGCCCCCGTCTCACTGGGGTGGTGGGACGTGACCGCTTCCCGTCACCGGGGAGCGGTCACGCGAGTGCTACGGATCGACGCGGACGATCGTCGGGTTCGGCATCCCGGATGCGCCGCTGTAAGCGACGGAGCCGAGGTACTTGGTCCCGGCCGCCAGGCCGCTGAAGGACAGGTTGATCGCACCGGTGGCGCCCAGCGTCGCGGACGCGGGGGCGGACACGGTCATGTTGCCGGCCGCCGTCGGGCCGAGGGCCCAGGCGAAGAGGGTGAACGCGGAGGGATTCGCGGTCGCATAGCCGTCCACGAGGACCGTGTAGGTGCCGGCGGCCGGGTTGAGGAGGTTGACCTCCTCGGCCGACGTGCCGCCGCCGCTGGTGCCGACGACGGCATTGGCCGGCCCGTAGACGACCAGGTCCAGGTCGCTGCCCGGCGTCGTGGTGGCGTCGAACAGGGAGAACCGGGCGTAGGTCGCACCGGCCGGGACGGTCACCTGGTAGGTCAGCTGCTCGCCGGTGTTGATGGAGCCGTCGAAGGTCGTCGCCGGGACGAGGCCGCGGGCGTCGGCCGTGAACGAGCCCGTGTACCCGAAGGTGACGTTGTAGCTGATCGCTGAGCCGCTCGAGGAGACCTGCACCGGGGCCGCGAAGGCCACTGGGCGAGCGACCACCGGGATGCGCACGCTGTGCGTGCCGTCGGTCCAGGTGAGCTGGCCGCCGGTGTAGGCGTTGAGCGTCGCCCCTGCGCTGCTGATCGTGATCTGGAGGGTCTGCTTCTGGCCGGGGTTCAAGGTGAATGTCGCCGGGCTCACGCTCGCGCTGATGCCGGCGCCGGAGAAGGAGACGTTGTAGGTGCCCTTGGCGCCGACATTGGTCACGGTGCGGGTCACGGTCCGGCTGCCGGGGAGGCCGCCGATCGCGATCGAGGCGCCGTTGAAGTCGCTCGGCGCGACCACCGCGATGCCGCGGCTGGTGCAGTACGACGGGTCGAGCTGCGTGCCGCAGAGGAAGCCGATCCAGTCGGTCATGCTGGAGTCGAAGACGAGGCCGGGGTCGGCCGCCTTGTTCGGCTGGACGTGGCCGGCGCCCTGCCGGAAGATGACGAGAGAGTTCGTATTCGGGCCGTCGAGGACGTCGTACGCCGACGTCATGAGGGCCGACTTGATCGCCATGGGCGTCCAGTCGGGATGCAGCTGCTTGAGGAGCGCCGCGAGGCCGGCGACGTGCGGGCTCGACATGGACGTGCCGCTGTAGAGGTTGAACTCAAGGCCGCCGCTGCCCGCAGGGGCCACCGCGGCGAGGATGTCCTGGCCCGGGGCCATGAGGTCCGGCTTGAGGAGGTCCGGCGAAGCCTGGAGCGGGCCACGCGACGAGAAGCTCGCCGTGTACGGCGCCGGGGCGCTGTAGTCCATGACGGCCTGGCTGATCGTCGCCGTGGCACCCGGGGTCGCCGCGTACGCATGCACCGCCGCGTAGACGTCATTGTTGAGGTGCACGGTGGGCACCGAGTGGAAGTCGGCGTTGAGCGAGTTGTTCGACGGGTTCACCAGCACCATGCCGACCCCGCCGGCCTCCAGGACGGCGAGGCTCTTGTCGACGCGGGCACTGACGCCGCGGTCGCAGACGACGATCTTGCCGACGACCTTCGCCGGGTCGAGGGCGGGCGTCCCGCCGTTCGTGGCCGTGGAGTAGCAGAGGCTGACCGCCGTCGCGCTGGCACCTGCCATCGCGGCGTCGGTGGAGTTGATGAGCGGGGCCGATACCGCCGCGGAGGCGACGGACGCGCCCGCGTAGGAGGATCCGTCACCCATCGTCACGGTGCCCATCGCGGTGCGGTTGTGCGTGCCGGCCGCGACGGTCGTCGTCCAGGGCGCGGGGTGGGCGACCGTCCCGGTCGTCGGGCCGCTGTTGCCGGCCGACTCGGCGACGAAGATGCCCGCGGCCGCCGCATACATGAACGAGATCTCGACCGGGTCGCGGAAGTTGGTGAGCGTGCCGCTGATCGAGTAGTTGATCACGTCGACGCCGTCGGCGACGGCCTGGTCGATGGCCGCCACGAGGTCCGAGGTGGCCCCGCTGGCAGTGTCGGCGGCCTGGGTCGACCAGAGCGCCTTGTACATGGCGATCCGGGCGTGCGGGGCCATGCCGCTGATCGTGCCGAACGCGGCCGCGGGGCCGGTGACCGGCACGTTGTTGTTGCCGCCGGCCGTCGAGGACGTGTGGCTCCCGTGACCGTTGTAGTCGCGGACGGAGTTGAACTCCCAGGGCCGCTGGGCGTCGATGCCCGCGTCGCCGCCCCACGAGGCATTGAACCACTGGGCGCCGATGAGCTTCTGGTTGCACATCGAGGCGTTGAACTCTTCGCCCGGCGTGCACTTGCCGTGCCAGCCGGGGATCTGGCGGTATGCGAGCTTGGCACCCGGGCTGGAGCTCGGAGCCCCCGTCGTCTTGTCGACGCGGTCCGTGAAGCTGAGGCTCTCCGGCGAGATGCCCGAGTCGATGACGCCGATGATGATGCCGTCGCCGGCGGTGCCAACGCCGCCGAGCTGGTCCCAGAGGCCGCCCGGAGCGCTGAGGCCGAGGAAGGCCGGCGTGGACGAGGTGTCCATCGTGTGCATCTCGTCGCCCGAGACGGCGAGGACGCCCGGGTCCGTGGCGAGCTTGGCCGCCTGGTCGGACGTGAGCTGGGCGGCGAAGCCGTTGTACGAGTAGACGTAGTCGTAGAGCTTCGTGCCTCCGACCGAGCCGACCGCCGCGCCATGCCTGGCGTTCAGGTAGCTCGCGTATGCGACGACGTCGCTCGAGCGCGGGTCGACCTTCTGGCCCTTCTTCGGGGCAGTCGCCTTGAGGCCCTTCACGCCGCCCGTGTACGCGACGACGGGCTGGTCCGCCATCTGGACGACGTACACGCCGTTCGCCGACGGCGTGACCGGCGCCGTGGCGCCGCCTGCCCAGCCCGGCTGCGCCGCGACCGCTGCACCCGGCAGCAGGACGGCGAGCAGGGCCCCTGACGCGACAAGCGCGACCAGTCTTCTTCCGAACATCTTCCCTCCCTCGGATCCGCGATCCGTTCGCTTCCTGACGTGCCCGTCGCTCGTCGCCCCGGGGAGGGCGCGCGCGATGCGCACGAATCAACGACGACCGGCGCCAACACCGGCTGTATGGGACGAAAGTACTACCCGGGCGCGTGTTCTGTCAGCCGGCCTGTAAGGCGGGAGCACGGGTCGGGGGCTGCTCGCGCGTTGCGCCGGTGCACCGGCGCACCGGACCGCGCCGCGCGGCGCCGTCAGATCGCCAGGTCGGCCAGCGTCTTCATGTCGGGTACCACCAGGTCCGGGGTCGCGGTCGCAGGGGGCGTCGCACCCGAGCCCGCTCGGCCGTGGCGGCGGTCCACCCAGACCGTGGACAGCCCGAGCGCCTTCGCCGGGACATGATCGTGGTACAGGCTCTGGGCGACGTGGAGGATCCGCTCGCGGGGCACGTCCATCCGGTCGAACGCCACCTCGAAGCCGCGCATGCTCGGCTTGTAGCTGCCCACCTGCTGCGCCGTGACGACCCAATCGAACGTCACGCCCAGCCTGGCGCTCGAGGCCGCGAAGAGGTCGTCGTCACAATTGGTGATGACGCCGAGCCGGAACCGCTCGTGCAGCCGGCGGAGCGCGGCGGTCGAATCCGGGAACGCCGGCCACTCACCCACGGAGCCGGCGAAGGCCGCCACCTCGTCGTCGGTCGGCGTCACGCCGAACGCGCCGCAGGCCTCCCGCGCGCATCGAGCCAGGACATCGCGGTAGCCCAGGTAGGGGCCGGCCTCGGCCGCCGCCTCCGACCGCGCGAACAACTCGAGTAGCTCGTCGGCCGCGGGGCGGGCGCCGCGCGGGTCGAGGACCGCCCGGAGGCCCCGCTCGATCCCCGTCTCCCAGTCGATGAGCGTTCCGTAGCAGTCGAACGTCATCGCGTCGAAGCGTCTGAAGTCCAGCTCGGTCACCTCGCCCCCGATCTCGCGCCTGCACCTGGCTCGGCACGCCGGGCTGCCAGCGTCCTCGTCGGCCGCGACCAGGCCGGTCGACGATCCGAGCGACGCCATCATAGGATCCGTGCCAGGCGGCACGTCACCCTGGGGCACCGGATGACGGTGACGACGACCCGCCCGTCCGGCCTCGCCGTGATCATGCAGGTGACCTCGGCTGACGCGATTTGGGTCGTCGACGGCGTGGCCTCCATCGGGTCCTGCGACCAGGAGCCGTGGGCGTACGGTATGGTCTCGTCGCCGACCCCTCCCCCAGCCCCGAGCCCGTCGCCATCACCG
>JBAWVU010000007.1:0-24027 GCA_037147135.1 Chloroflexota bacterium | reverse complement strand
GACGGTGGGCGTGGGCGTGACATCGGCGGGATCGCTCGGGACCGCGGCTCCGGCATCGACCACCGCCACCCCCGGCGCGAGGTCGGCTTCTGCGGCCATCCCCGTTCCGAAGGCGACCATGACGGTGAGGGCCACCGCGACCCCGGCGGTGGCGAGCACCGGCCGCGGAGGCAGCGACATCCGCAGCCCGCGGTGGAACGGCCGCTCGATCCACGCGTAGCTGGCCCAGCCGAGGAGGATCGCGACCGGGATGAGGCCGAGGCGGACGTTGAGCGGCAGCTCGTCGCCGATGGGGAGGTTCGCTGCGGGTAGCACGAACAGCGGCCAGTGGACGAGGTAGAGCGAGAAGGAGATGAGGCCGAGGAACCGGAGCGGCGCGACGCTCAGCACCCGGCCGACCGCCCCGCGTCGGTTGCCGGCGATGATCACCGCGACCGCTCCGAGCGCCGGAAGGAGCGCGGCGATGCCCGGGTACGGCGTGGCGGGCCCGATGGCGAAGACGGCGAGGAGGATCGCGCCGAGGCCGAGCCAGCCCAGCGGGACGATCACGCGGTCCGGCAGGCGGCCGTGCCAGGCGACGGTGACCGCGAGCAGGCCTCCCAGGCTGAGCGCCCATGCACGTGTCGGCAGCGAGTAGAAGGCCCAGGAGGGAGCCGTGTCGGTGAGGATGACGGAGAAGATGAAGGAGACGCCGACGAGCGCCGACAGGGCGATCGCGAGGGCCGCCCTCGGCTGCCGTGCGCGGGCGGCGACGATGAGGAGTGCCGGCCAGACGAGGTAGAACTGCTCCTCGACCCCGAGCGACCAGTAGTGGAGGACGGGCGAGACGGCGCGGTCTGCCCCGAAGTAGTCGGTCGACTCCATCGCGAACCGGATGTTCCCGACGGAGAGGGCCGAGGCCGCGACGTCACCGGCGATCCGGGGCATATCGAGGGGGGCGAGGACCAGCCACGAGGCGCCGAGCGTCACCGCGAGGATGACGAGCGCGGCCGGAAGGATCCGGCGTGCCCGCCGCGCGTAGAAGGCAGCGAGCCCGACGCGGCCCTTCCGCTCCCGCTCCCGGAGGAGCAGGCCGGTGATGAGGAAGCCCGACAGCACGAAGAAGACGTCGACGCCGATGAAGCCGCCGGAAGCGCCGGGGATCCCCGCGTGGAAGAGGACGACCAGCGCGATGGCGACCCCGCGGAGGCCCTCGAGGTCGGGTCGGAAGGTATCCGACGCGGGGAGTCCTGTCATCGGGCGCCATTGTGCGCGACATCGACGAATGGGGCAGGCGCCCCTCCGGCGACCCGCTCGCCGACCCGGTCAGCGTTGCGGCGCCCATCCGCAGGATGCCGGGCACATGCCCGCGGCAGCCAGTGGGTACTCTTACGTGGCCATCGAGGGCGGCGCCACGGGCCCACGGGATCGGAGGTAGACGAATGCCAGGCGAGTCCACCGGGCGCATCCTCCACGTCGACCTCACGACGGGTGGGATGGAGGTCGAACACCCGACCGAGGCGTTCTACCGCACGTACCTCGGCGGCTCGGCCATGGGGCTCTACTACATCCTCCAGGGGATGAAGCCCGGGACGGACGGCCTGGACCCGGACAACGTCCTCACGGTGATGGACAGCCTTCTCACCGGGGCTCCGATAGCCGGCCAGAGCCGGGTGACGATCAGCGCCCGCTCACCGCTCACGGATGGCATCGGGGACAGCCAGGGCGGCGGCTTCTTCCCCGCCGAGATGCGCTTCGCCGGGTTCACGGGGATCGTGATCAAGGGACGATCCCCGGAGCCCGTCTACCTCTGGATCCACGACGGCGAGGCCGAGCTTCGACCGGCCGACCACCTGTGGGGCCAGACGACCTCCGAGACCGAGGACCTCCTCAAGGCGGAGCTCGGCGACCGCAAGATCGAGGTCGCGGCCATCGGACCGGCCGGCGAGAAGCTCGTACGGCTCGCCGCGATCATGAACATGGCGAACCGGGCCAACGGCCGCACGGGCATGGGCGCGGTCATGGGCAGCAAGAACCTCAAGGCGATCGCCGTCCGCGGCACGGGCCGGAAGGTGCCGCTGGCAGACCCGAAGGGCCTGGGCCGGCTCGCCCGATGGGGCTCCGCCGAGATCGAGAACAGCCCGGACATGGGCGGCCTCAAGGTGGATGGCACCGGAGGCGTGCTCGAGTTCCAGCATGCTCTCGGCTCTCTTCCCACCTTCAACTGGGACGCCGGCCAGTTCGAACGGTTCGAGGCGATCTCCGGCCAGACGATGACGGCGACCATCCTCCGGGAGCGCGACACCTGCTATGCGTGCGCGGTTCGCTGCAAGCGGGTCGTCGAGGCCGAGTGGCAGGGCCGCGCCATCGAGCCTCGCCACGGCGGCCCCGAGTACGAGACGCTCGCCACGTTCGGCTCGTACTGCGGCGTCGACGATCTTCCTGCCATCGCACTGGCCAACAAGATCTGCAACGAGCACGGCCTCGACACGATCGGCACCGGGGCGACGGTCGCCTGGGCGATGGACTGCTACGAGCACGGCCTCCTGAGCGAGGCGGAGATCGGGTTCCCGGCCCCGTTCGGCGACGCCGCGGCGATGGTCCGCCTCACCGAGATGCTGGCTCGCCGCGAAGGCATCGGGGACGTCCTCGCGAACGGCTCGCGGCGGGCCGCCGACCTGCTGGACCGGGGCCACGACCTGCTCATCACCGTCAAGGGCGCGGAGGCGCCCGCCCACATGCCGCAGGCCAAGCGCTCGCTCGCGGTCGTCTACGCCGTGAACCCGTTCGGGGCCGACCACCAGTCCTCCGAGCACGACCCGATGATCGAGGAGGGAGCGTCAGACCTGTACCTCGACCGCCTCTCGATCCTCGGGTTCGACGGCGTGCAGGCGCCGCTCTCGCTGGGGCCGGACAAGGTCCGCTACGCCCTCAAGACCCAGCAGTTCTACTCGTTCCTCGACACGGCATCGCTCTGCCAGTTCGTGTGGGGCCCCGCCTGGACCCTGTACGGACCCCAGGAGACGGTCGACTTCGTGCGCGCCGTGACCGGCTGGGACGACTTCGACAGCGACGAGCTCATGGAGATCGGCGAGCGACGCCTGAACATGCTGCGCGCCTTCAACGCCCGCGAGGGGATGGGACGGCGCGAGGACCGGCTGCCCGCGAAGATGTTCCGGCCGCTCACCGGGACCGGCCCGACGGCGGGCATCGCGCTCGACCCGGCGGAGATCGAAGGCGCTCTCGACGAGTACTACCGCCTCGCCGGCTGGGACGGACGGACGGGCAACCCGACCCCGGACACGCTGGCGCGCCTGGGGCTCGGCTGGATCTCGTAGGACCGGACGAGGTCCGAGGGCGCCGGGACAGCTCCACACCGCCCGACGCTGACGGCGCGCGGCGAGGATCGTCTCCGGGCGGCACGGCGTCGGGCGGTGCCGAGAGCGGTATCGTGTCCGTGGCGTCCCAGCCCGAGTGTCCACGCGAGCCCGCGATGCGCCTGGGGGACGAGATGCCGAAGGATCCTCTCGAGACGCTTCCTCCGTCGGACGGTGGCCTGAGCCGCAGGCGCTTCATGCAGGGCGCCGCCGCCCTCGCCGCAGCCGCGGCACTCCCGTCCCTCCCTGGCGTCGCCGGGGCGAGCACGGCGATCGACCAGGCCGACGAGCGAGACCGGGAGGCTCAGGCCGCGGCGTCGAAGCGCCCGAACATCGTCCTCCTCATCACGGACCAGGAGCGCTTCCCGCAGCACTGGCCCGACGGATGGGCCGACCGCAACCTGCCCAACCGCCGTCGTTTCGCGCAGCACGCCCTGACGTTCACGCGAGCCTTCTGCAGCAGCTCCATGTGCTCGCCCAGCCGCGCGACGCTGTTCACCGGCCTCTACCCCGCGCAGCACGGCGTCACGCAGGTGCTGCAGACCGGGATGGATGCGGTGGACCAGCCCACGCTCCAGCCGACGACGCAGAACATGGCCCGCATGCTCGCGTCGGCCGGGTACGACGTGCAGTACCGCGGCAAGTGGCACATGAGCAAGGACCCGAGCGGCACGCTCGACGTCCAGAGCCAGCGCGATCTCGAGCGCTACGGGTTCCGCGGCTGGCTGCCGCCGGACGGCGGCCAGGACCAGGATCCCGAGCACTTCGGCGGCGGGGACACCGACTACGACGCCCAGTACGTCGCCCAGGCGGCGGCCTTCCTCAAGGCGGCGAGCCCGAAGGCATCGAAACCCTTCGCGCTCGTCATCTCGCTCGTGAACCCCCACGACATCATGGCCCACCCCAAGACGTGGGATTCGCCGAGCTTCAGCGATATCGCGCCGTTCAAGGGGACGGACAACTACGGCGAGGACACCCCGGGCTGCCTCGAGCAGGGCATCGACCTGCCGTCGACCGTCGACGAGCACACCGAGCGGAACTTCAAGCCGGCGGCGCAGGCCCGGTCCACGGTCTTCTGGGCGACCGGGCTGGGGCCCCTCGCCACGCCACGGGAGCAGCTCGACTACGTCAACTTCTACGCCTTCCTGCACCGTGAGTCGGACAGGCACATCGGGACCGTGCTCGACGCGCTCGACGCCAACCCCGCGGTGCGCGACAAGACGATCGTCATCCGCACCGCCGACCACGGCGAGATGGGGCTCGCCCACGGCGGCATGCGCCAGAAGGCGTACAACGCATACGAGGAGACGCTCCACATCCCGCTCGCGATCTCGAACCCGAAGATGTTCCCAAGGCCCGTGCGGACCGGGGCGCTCGCGTCGCTCGTGGACCTCATGCCCACCATCGCGACGCTCGGCCAGGTCCTGGACCGCGGCAAGTGGACGTTCAAGGGCAAGGATCTCGGACCCATCATCTCCGACGCGGTCGCGCACCCGACGAAGCCGACCGCGTCGGTGCAGGAGAGCGTCCTCTTCACGACGGACGAGGTCATCGGCTCGACCATGGTCGGGCAGCCCAGCCACATCCGGTGCATCCGCCAGGCGGAGTGGAAGTTCGCGATGTGGTTCGACCCCAGCGGCGGGGAGCGCCCGGAGTACGAGCTCTACGACCTCAGCACCGACCCGGACGAGCTGCACAACATGGCCGATCCCGCCGGTCCCTACCACGACCTTCGCAAGGCGGCGGAGATGCGGGCCCTGCTCGTCAGCAGGATGGCGGAGACGGGCACGACTCCCGCGTAGCCTGGGGGACCACCCCGTGCGTGCTCGGCTGCCGGTGGGGGCGCCGGGGCCGTCGTCGAGGATCGCGGCCGGGCACGTGCCCGGCCTGCTCCCCGTCGACTACGGTGCGCACCCGAGGATGATGTCGTAGTGGCCGCCCGCTTCGGCGCACTGGCTGCCGTTCATCCCCGGCAGGGGCCCGGACTGCGCGTGCTGGACGAACGGGAGCCGGACGCCCGGCAGCTGTGCCGCGAACAGGATCACCAGCACGAGGACGAACAGGAGCAACACGGGACGGAGGCGGTCGTTCACCGATACACGTTACCAAGCCCCGACCATTCCCGGATCACCCGCCAGCCTGATGCTCGCGGTCCGTCGGGAGGCGATCGGCTGAAAGCCGATTGCGGTACGCCGTTGCGGTACGGGGCAAGAGCAGTGCCCCCGGAGACGTCCTCCGGGGGCCCTTTCGCGCTCAGGAGAGTGGTCGGGGCGGAGCGACTCGAACGCTCGACCTCCTCACCCCCGCTCTATCACCCTGTTGGGGGTCACCTTCGGGGGTCAAGATGGCGCCCCCGTCGCCGGCCGCCGAGCTGGCCGACCGTCCCTCACGAGGGCCGGTCGGGATCGTCGCGGACGCACGAGGCGGGCGCGCCGGGACGGGACGCTACAGGAGCCCGATTACCGCCGAAGCGCCAGGAAGAAGCCGGCGAAGCCGGCGAAGCTCATCTGATGCCGGCGATCGCGAAGTAGAGCGACGGGTCGCTCATCACGTTGGCTCAGACGCGGCCAGGAACGGCGAAGCGTCGGCGCGTCCGAGTGCGCCAACCCGGGCTCAGGCGACCCGACAGGCCAACGTCCACTCACCCCTCGACTGGAGGACCGCGACCCGCCCGATGCCCCCATTGGCGAGGCGGCACGGGTAGTCCGTGGGCGCATCCGCAGCGGCGACGACCTCGTAGCCGTCTCACCCTAGAAAGCCAGCACCCACACCTCCGGCTCCCCAGGGAGGAGGGTGATTCCTCTCGCAACCTCGCCGACCGCGCCTGATTGAGCGACTCGATCCCCGGCCCCGCCGGTCCAGCGTCACCGAGTCACGCATCGCGCGCGGCTTCCGGCTCAGGAGGCGGTAGCGGTTCCCCAGCAGAGGTGGGCCTCTGCTCGTCCAGGAGGGCGAGGATGCGCTCGGTGTTCGCTCGGATCGCTGTGACGTTCGTGAAGATCCACTTCGGCGGGGACGTGTCAGGCATCGCGGCGATGCGCTCTCCGAGGTCCGTCTTGCCGACCCTGGACGCGACCGCTTTCGCGAGGAGCGCCCCACCGGCGACTGTGGCAAAGATGACGCACGCCTTCTTCATGTGAGCCTCCTCAGGCCAACGCGGCTTCGGCCGCGTCCCGATCGGTTGCGAAGTCCCTGCCGAGGCGATAGGCCATCGACGCGATCCTCTGCGACTTCTCTGGGACGCCTGCTGCGGGTCGGTCCCGCCAGTGGCTCGGCGCGGTCCCGGCGGCCTGGGTGTGGACCGCGTGTCAGAGCCTCCCGCTGCGGTCAACGTGCGCCGCGAATACGTGCCCGACAAGGGCCGAGCGACACACCGGACGCTGCCCGCCAGGCTGGCCGCCGTGCCCCCACCGGCGAGATAGTCCCGAGGGCACGGAGCCGGGGCGAGGCGAGGAGGCTGCGGGGCCGCGATCACCTCGGGATCATCTCGCCACACGACCTCCGACACGCGACGCATCCGGACGGCACTGGTGGCAGTCAGGGCTGGCCGGGTCCTGAGCCGATGCTGGCCAGGACTGGTCAGGGTCGCGAGGTGTCTGGGCACCTCCGCGCTCACCACTGGTCGGCTCCTGGTCAGGTCCCCCCACGATCAGCCCTCGTCAGGACTGACATGCCACTCTGGGCTGATGCTGGTCGGGGCGGAGCGATTCGAACGCTCGACCTCCTGAACCCCATTCAGGTGCGCTACCAGGCTGCGCCACGCCCCGATCGCCGTCGAGTCTACCAGACGCCCGGGGGTCGCCCCGGGCCGGAGTCCGCGGGGCCCTTGCGGGGAGCGGGGCCCTTGCGGGGAGCACCGCCGCCTCCAGTGCGTCGCGGCGGCCGGTTCTTCGCCTCGTCGCGCCGCCGTTCCCGGAACTTGAGGCGGAGTGGCGTCCCGATGAACCCGTACTCGTCGCGGAGCCGATTCTCGAGGTAGCGCTGATAGCTGAAGTGGACGTCATCTGCGTCCTTGGCGAAGAACACGAACGTCGGGGGTGCGGTCCCGGCCTGCGTCGCGTAGAGGATCTTGGGTCGCCTGTTGCGGACGGTCGGTGGCGCCTGCCGCGCGACAGCGTCGGCGACGAGCCGGTTGAGCTCGCCGGTCGGGACCCGCCGGCGCCGCTCTCCCCAGACGTCGACGGCGAGCTCGAGCACCCGGTCGGCGCGTTGCCCCGTCTTCGCGGAGATCGACACGGCGGGGGCGAAGTCGAGGAAGGGCGCCTCGCGCCGGATCCACTCGACGTACCGGTCGAACGTCCGATCCGTCTTCTCCTCGACCAGATCCCACTTGTTCACGGCGAGGACGAGCCCCTTTCCCTCCTCGACCACGTACCCTGCGATGTGGGCGTCCTGCGCTGTGAGACCCTCGACGGCGTCGATGAGGAGGATCGCCACGTCCGCGCGGGCGAGGGCCCGGAGCGCGCGCAGCGTGGAGTAGCGCTCGGCCGCGGCGGCGGACGCGACCTTGCCGCGCTTGCGGATCCCGGCCGTGTCGATGAGGACGACCTCTCCGCGGCCGTACGCGAGCGTCGTGTCGATCGCGTCGCGCGTCGTCCCGGGCACATCGCTCACGATCATCCGCTCCGACCCGATGAGCCGGTTGAGCAGGCTCGACTTGCCGACATTCGGACGGCCGAGAAGGGCGATCGTGACCGCTCCGGGCTGCTCCTCCTCCGGGTCGGCCTCCTCGTCCTCCGCGATGAAGCCGTCGGCGAGGTCGCGTGCCCGGCTCTCGGCATCGGCCTCGCGCCGCTTCCGCTCCACCTCGTCTGCGCCCTCCGGCGGCAGCGCCTCGACGATCGCGTCGAGCAGGTCCCCCACCCCACGGCCGTGGAGCGCGCTCACCGGCATCGTCCGGTCCCACCCGAAGGCGTAGAACTCGGTCGCATCGAGCTCGCGACGGTCGCTGTCGGCCTTGTTGGCGGCGACGACGACGGGCGACGACGCGCGTCGCAGGAGCTCGGCGGCTTCGGCATCGGGGGGAGTGAGGCCGGCCGCCGCGTCGACGACGAACACGATGACGTCGGCCTCGGCGATCGCCAGGCGCGCCTGCTCCTGGACCTTCGTCTCGATCGGATCGTCCGTGTCGACCTCGAGGCCGCCGGTATCGACGAGCACGAATCGCCGATCGTTCCACTCGGCGTCCCCGTAGAGGCGGTCGCGTGTCGTCCGCGCGCGGTCCTCCACGATCGCGGCGCGTTCGCCACGATGCGGTTGAACAGCGTGCTCTTCCCGACGTTGGGACGGCCGACGATCGCAACGACCGGAAGGGCGGACACCGTCAGCGCGCCTGCGCGGGGACGTCGGCCGAAGGGAACGGCTCCATCGTCGGGCCCCCGGGTCGGGCGCCGCCGATGGACGATCGGACCACTGCCGCCACCACGTGGGGGCGCGGCAGTGAGGTCGTCCGTCCGGCGGGCGTCGCGGCCGACTCGAAGGCGAGGTGGGCGAGCTCGTCCTCGCGACCGCGCACCGACGGCGCGCCGGCGATCTCGAGGACGCGGCGGACGACCATCTCGAGGTCCTCGATCGGCGTCGATGTCCCGCCGGTCACGCCGACGATCCGCGCATCGCCGAAGGCCGCGGGGTCGTCGAGGTCGGCCGGTGCCTCGATCTGGAGCACCGGCGTGCCCACGATCCCGCAGAGCCGCGTGAGCTCCTTCGTGTTCGCCGAGTGCCGCCCGCCGACGACGACCATGAGGTCGACCTCCCGTGCGGCCTCCACGGTGTCCTCCTGCCGCCGGATCGTGACTGGGCAGACGGTGTTGACGATCTTCAGCTCGTGCGCGCGGTGGACCATGAACGCCGCCAGGCGCTCGAACTTCCACGGCGGCTGCGTCGACTGGCTGATGAGCGCCATCCGCTTCTTCCGCGGGATGACATCCCAGTCCTCCTCTTCGTCCACGACGATCGCGCCGGGGGCGAAGCCGAGGAGGCCCACGACCTCCGGGTGGCGCGGCGTTCCGAGCAGGACGATCGTGTAGCCCTCCTCGACGAGCCGCTCGAGCTGCCTCTGCTCCGCCGTGACCCACGAGCACGTCCCGTCGATCACCTCCAGGCCTCGGGCGGCGGCGCGCTCGAGCACCTCGGGCTTCACGCCGTGCGCGCGGATGACGACGGCGGTCCCCTCGGCCACCTCATCGAGCGAGTCGACCGTACGGATCCCGTCCGCCTGGAGCTGGGCGATGACGCCCTCGTTGTGGACGACCTGGCCGAGCGTGTGGGTGACCTTGCCCCCGGCAGCCGACTCTTTCGCCTTGTCGATCGCCTCGCGGACGCCGTAGCAGAAGCCCGTCCGCCTCGCGATCCTCACCTGTTCGACGTTGCCCATAGGCCTCGTATGATGCCACGGCCCTCCGTCAGGCCCTGCGGCCGTCGTCGACGGCGTCAGCGTAGTGACCGCGATACGGCGCCGGCAGCAGCTCGGCGATCCGGACCATGAGCCTCGTCGTCACGGTCTCGAGGTCCTCGCGCCTCCCGTCGACGGTGCGTCGCGCCAGCGTGAACGGCTCGCCGACGCGGAGGTGGACGCGCCCCCCCACGCGCCAGATCTTCCTGCCGCGCGGCCAGAATCGCTCGGTCCCCCAGGCGGCGACGGGGAGGACCGGCGCCCCGGTCCGGATCGCGAGGAGCGTCACGCCCTCCTTCCCCTGCTGGAGGACGCGGGTCGGGCTCCGCGTACCCTCCGGGAACGTGCCGAGCACCCGGCCTTCCTCGAGCACGCGCTTCGCGAGTCGGAAGGCCTCGGTGTCGGCGGCGCCCCGGCGGATCCCGAAGGTGCCGTTCGCCCGGAGGAACGGGCCGGCGAGCGGCCAGTCGAGCGCCTCTTGCTTCGCCATCCAGTGGACCGCGCGGCCCAGGGCCGGCGTGAGCCAGCAGGCGATGAGCAACGGGTCGGCGTTCGAGAGGTGGTTGCTCGCGATGATGAGCGGCCCGGTCGTCGGGAGGCCCTCCAGGCCCGCCACGTCGATGCGGGTGAAGCACTGGAAGCAGATCCGTCCGAACCCGAGCGAGCCGCGCATGAACGGCGTGATCTCGCGCGATCCGAGGTCGAGCTGGTGCTTCACCGCTGGAGCCTGCCGGCCGGGCTCGTGCGTCGTGTCGTCGGTCATCGTGGGGTCCCCTCCCCTGCTCGTCGTACGGTGCGGACGCGCACGTGCTCGACGATCCGCTCGACCACGGCGTCGAACGGGACGTTGTCGGTGACGAGGATGAGCGCGTCCTCGGCGGCGCGCAGCGGCGCCACGGCACGACCGGCGTCCGTCGCGTCCCGCCGCTCGAGGTCCGCGAGGATCGCGACCGCCTCGGGGCCGCCAGGGTCCACGCCGCGTTCGAGCGCGCGCCGTCGCGCGCGCTCGCGAGCCGACGCGTCGAGGTAGACCTTCACCTCGGCGTCGGGGAGGACCACCGTGCCGATGTCCCGGCCGACCATGACGATCCCCCCGCCGGCCGCGAGCGCGCGCTGCACCGGGATGAGCGCGTCGCGGACCTCGGGCTGTCGCGCCACGGTGGAGACGTGCCGATCGACCGCGGCTCCCCGCACCTGGCGCGTGACGTCGCGGTCCCCTACGCGGACACGGGAGAGGCGCCCCTCGCGGTCTGACGCGAGGACGACCTCCACGGCGAGGGCGGCCGCGGCCGGCCCGTCATCGAGCGCGACATCCCGCCGGGTGGCGAGCCAGGCGATCGCGCGATAGAGGAGCCCCGTGTCGCAGAAACGGTAGCCGAGCGCCGAGGCGGCCGCCATCCCGACGCTGCTCTTCCCGCTCGATCCCGGGCCATCGATGGCCACGCGCAGGCCGGCCGACGCAGCGCTCACCATCCGTACCCCTCCGCGGCGAACACGGGCTCGCCCTCGACGAGCGTGGCGAGGACCCGCGCCTCCCGAAGCGTGGAGGGGTCCGCGACGCGGACATCCCGATCGAGGATCACGAGATCGGCGAGCTTGCCCAGCGCGACCGTCGCGGTCTCCGCGTCGAGGTGGTTGACATGGGCGGACCCGGCGGTGAACGCCCGCAGCGCCGTGTCGAGGCCGAGTGCCTCGTGCGGCAGGAACGGCGGCGGATCGACGCCCTGCTCGGGCAGGGACCGGTTGACGGCGACGTGGATCTCCTCGAGCACGTTCGCGGTGCTCACGGACCAGTCGCTGCCGCCGGCGAGCCGCGCCCCGCTCCGGGCGAGCGACGCGAACGGGTACTGCCACCCGGTTCGCTCCGGCCCGAGATACGGGATCGTCAGGTCGTCCATCTGTTCGCCGTGACGGGCCCAGTGCGGCTGTATCGTCGCCGTCACGTCGAGCGCGGCTTCCGATGTCGTCGGCGTCATCGGCGTCCCCTCGGCCGACGTGCCGTCGCGCCGGGCGTCGGCGCCGCGAGCCCGGCCAGCCGCGTCACCTCGGCGCGGGTGAGCGCACGGCATGCGCCGGTCGGCAGGTCCTCGAGGCGGACGGTCCCGAACCGGACGCGGACCAGGCGCCGGACCGGCTCCCCGACGGCGCCGAACATCCGACGCATCTGCCGCTTCCAGCCCTGGACGAGGGTCACGCGGTACCACGTGAACGGCGTGACGCGTGGCGTGAGCAGGTCGGCGAGCCGTCGCGTCTCCGTCGACGTGGCCGGCCGGACCGCGACCGCTCGCGCCCAGCCCTCCTCGAGCTCGACGCCGGCGACGAGGGCCTGGAGCTCGCGCGCCCCGAGGGGTCTCGCGACCGCGACCGCGTACTCGCGCTCCACCGCCCCGCGTGGGTGGAGCAGCCCGTCCGCCCATGGGCCATCGTTCGTGAGGAAGAGGATCCCCTCCGAGTCGAGGTCGAGCCGCCCCACTGGGTAGAGGCGCGCATCCCCTCGCAGCTCGCGCGGGACGAGGTCGAGGACGGTGCGCGCGGCGTGCGGATCCCGGACGGTCGACGTCACGCCGAGAGGCTTGTTCACGACGAGGTGGCGCAGCTCCGCTGGACGGCCGATGACACGTCCGTCGACGGCGATCGTCGCGATGGCGGGGTCGGCACGTTCCCCGAGGGCCGCGACGCGCCCGTCCACCGTCACGCGGCCGGCCGCGACGAGCTGCTCCGCGCCGCGTCGCGACGCGACGCCCGCCGAGGCGAGGACCTTCTGGAGCCGCTCCTCAGGCATCGGCGCCCCCGGTTCCCGCGCGGGCCACGGGGCCCGCGGCCTCGTCGGGGCCGCGGGGCACGCCGTCGACAGGCTCCGCCTCGGCGGCGGCCGCGAGGTCGACGAGGCGTCCGGCGATCTCGGCCTCGAGTGGTGCGAGATCGTCGAGCGTGACGAGCCCGAATCGCTCGAGGAATTCGATTCCGGTCCCGTAGAGGATCGGGCGGCCCGGAGCGGCCGACCGGCCGAGCTCGACGATGAGCCGCCGATGCAGCAGCGTCCGCAGCGTGTAATCGGAGTCGACGCCGCGGATCCGGTCCACGACCGCGCGCGTGGCTGGTTGCCGGTACGCCACGATGGCGAGCGTCTCCAGAGACGCCGGAGAGAGGCGCGCCGGCTCCGCGCCGACATACCGGGCGACGAGCCGCCCAGCCTCCGGGGCGGTCGCGAGGGCGACGTGGTCGCCCGCGGTGACGAGCCGGATCCCGCGCGTCGACAGGGAGAGCTCGAGGTCGCCGAGCAGGGCGTCGACGGTCTCCCGGTCGGCCCCGACCAGTTGCGCGATCTCGCGCCGCGTGAGCGGTCGTTCGGCCACGAAGAGCAGCGCCTCGAGCGCGACCTCCGTCGCCTCGAGCGCTTCGCCCACCGGCCGGTCGTCGCCGTCGTGCTCGCTCACGTCCCCATCGTCGCTCATGACACGGGCTCCGGGGAACCAGCCGCGGGACCGCGCCGGCGCACGACGATCGGGCCCCACGGCTCGTCCTGCTCGGCCGAGACCTCGCGGCGCTTCACGAGCTCGAGGAGGGCGAGGAAGGTCACCGCGATCACCACCCGCTCTCGCACGCCGCGCAACAGGTCCTGGAGGACGAAGGCCGGAGCCCGCAGCAGCGCCTCCCGGAGGACGGCAGTCTGGTCGGCGAGGGTCACCGTCCGCTCGATGAGCTCGGGCGGAGGAGGTGGTGGCGGCACGATGCGGAGCAGCCGGTCGAGTGCCTCCTCGAGGAGCGCCGGATCGAGAGGCGGGGCCAGCGGCGGGGCCGCCCCCGCGAGTCCCGAGGCGCTCGCGGTCGACGGCTCGCGGCGGAAGAGGCGTGCCCCGCCGGCGTGGCGCTCGTCGAGCGCGCGTCCCGCGTCGCGGTATGCCCGGAAGAGGAGGAGCCGAGCCCGGAGGTCGGCCTCGGGGTCCGCCTCCTCGCCGTCGCCGGCGGCCGGCGCGGGCGGGCGAGGGAGGAGCGCCCGGCTCTTGATGAGGATGAGCTGGCCGGCGATCGCGACGAAGGCAGCGATGTTGCCGAGCCGGTCCGTCGCGAGCCCCGCGAGGGCGTCGAGATAGGCCTCCGCGAGCGCGCCGAGCGGGACGGTGAGCACGTCGAGGCGACGGGACTCGATGAGGCCGAGGAGCAGCCCGAGGGGGCCGTCGAAGTCGGCCACGCGGACGACCGTCGCTGCGTCGGGCCGGCGGGCATCGGCGAACACGACGGTGGTCGCCGTGTCCGCGAAGCCGGGCAGCGCGTCACCGCCGGGCGGCGGCCCGGCGTCGAGTGAGTGGCGGGGGCGGGACGCGCCGAGGGTCATGGCGTCAGCATGCCTCGTCCGCGGCGAGGAGGAGGCCGCCGAGGATCGGATCGGCCGGGTCCGCCTGGTGCCGCACGAGGTCGACCGCACGGTCGGATGCCCCCGCGGCCGCCATGAGCTCGGCCGAGCGCTCCGCATGGGTCCGCATCCGTTCCAGACCCGCCCCGAACCCGGGGATCGTGCCGAGCGAGCGGTGGACCCACGTTCCATGGCGCTCGCCGAGCGACCACCCGACCCGGTGCCGGAGACGCGTCTGTGGACCCTTGCCGCAGTCGTGGAGGAGTCCTGCAACGAGCAGGTCGGGGTCGCGGGAGCCGTACGAGCGCAGGCGCGCGACCACGTCGAGCCCGTGGCGCCGGTCTGCCACTGGCATCGCGTCGAAGAGGTCGAGCTCCGCGGGCGAGAGCCACGCCGCCACTTCGGCGCGCTCGGCGGGGGCGACGCGGGCGGTGACGTGTGCCCGCGCCTGCCGGACCTTAGACCCCCACCAGGAGGTTGACGATCGCATCGATGACCGGGACGACGACGATGCCGAGGAGCGACCTGCCACCGAAGATCGGGACGATCGCGAGGATGAGGATGATGAAGCCGTACTGCTCGAGGACGGGCCGGACCCGGTAGACGGTGCGCGGGTCGAGCGCGCCGAAGAGCAGCCGGGCGCCGTCGAGCGGCGGGATCGGGATGAGGTTGAAGATCGCGAGGATGACGTTGACGTAGACGAACAGGTAGAGGACCTGCACGACGAGGTCGGGCACGGACATCTGCGTCGCGATGATGAAGCGCAGCGGCAGTGCGCCCGCCACGGCCATGACCGCGTTCGACGCCGGCCCGGCGAGGGCGACGAGCGCTTCGCCACGGTGGCCGTACCGCAGGTTGTACGGGTTGACCGGCGTCGGCTTGGCCCACCCGAAGACGAAGCTCCCGAGGAGCAGCGTGATGGCGAGGAGACCGCCGCCGACCGGGTCGAAGTGGACGATCGGGTTGAGCGAGAGCCGGCCGGCGTACTTGGCGGTCGAATCCCCGAGCCGGTACGCGACGAGCGCGTGGAAGAACTCGTGGATGGGGAACGCGACGAGCAGGAAGATCGCGATCGTGATGATCGTCGCTGGGTCGAGGTTCAGGCCGAGGCCAGACACGCGTGATCGCTCCGGGACAGGGGTGGAGACCGACGTATCCTAGCGTGCCGACCGCCGGCAGACCGCCGAGGCGGTCCGCCGGCGGTCTCGGGCGGCCGGAGGTGGCGGATGTCAGATGCGGCCGAGGAGCTCCGCCTTCTTCGCCGCGAACTCTTCCGGGGTGATCGCGCCGCGCTCCTTGAGGTCCGCGAGCTTCGCGATCTGGTCGGTCACGTCGAGCGCGGCCGGGACCGGCGGGGCGGACGGGGGCGGCACCGAATCGGGCGGCACGGGCGTGTCGCCCGTCCGGAGCGTCTCAGCGACCGGGGCGCGAGACCCGACGGGCGATCCCGTGACGACGGCTCCCACCCGGAGCGGCGCGTCGGTGAACTCCCCGCTCGCCACGCCCATCTCCAGGTTGTGCTTCGCGTCCATCATGTCCTTCTTGAAGTCCATGGGGGTCGTGAGGAACCGCATCTTGTTGATGCCGCTCGCGGACGCGGTCATGACGTCCAGGGCCCCGAAGCCGAACATCCGCCCGATGACGCCCTGCTCGAAGAGCGCGTCGTTGATCTTCTCGAGCGAAGTGTCGGCCGCCTTGCGGTTGATGAACCCCTGCGTCTGGATGATCCGGCGCGTCGTGAGGACATCGCGGTCGTTCTCCCACCGGAAGTAGGAGAGCGAGAGGTGGCCGATGCCGACGACGAGCGCGATGAGCATGAGGATCACGAGCACCGATCGGATCGTTCCGAGGATCCCGTCCGACGAGAGCCAGTTGACGACGATGAACAGGCCGGCGGCGATGAGGAGCGCGAGGACGCCGACCCCCAGGCGGTAGACGAGCCCGAACCAGTGCTGGCGCTGGTTGCGGATGATCCGCTCGCCGCTCGCGAGCAGGGACTGCGCGTAGGTCTCCGAGAAGCTCAACTGCATGGCCGCCCTCCGTCGCCGGTCGTTCCCCCGGCCTCTCTCACGCCCGAGGATGGGCCCGAGCGTACACCTCCCGTATCCGCTCGCCGGTCACGTGGGTGTACAGCTGGGTCGTGCTGATGCTCGCATGTCCGAGGAGCTCCTGTACGACGCGGAGGTCGGCTCCCCCCTCGAGGAGGTGCGTCGCGAACGAGTGCCGGAGCGTGTGCGGCGTCACGCGATCACCGAGCCCCGCACGCGCCGCCGCGGCCCGCACCCGTTCCCACGCCCGCTGCCGGCGCAGGCGGCCGCCGCGCTCCGACAGGAACACCGGCCCGCCCCGGCCGAGCGCCACGGGTCGCCTCGCGAGCCACGCCGGACGGACGTCCCGGTCCTGGCGAGTGAGCCAGTCGACCGCCTCGTCGCCGATGGGCACGAGGCGCTCGCGATCGCCTTTCCCGATGACGCGCACGAAACCGCCGTCGAGCGACACGTCCTCGGCATCGAGGCCGAGCGCCTCGCTCACCCGGAGGCCGGCAGCGTATAGCACCTCGAGGAGCGCCCGGTCACGCACCCCGCCCGGCGTCGACGTGTCGACCGCCTCGAGGAGTCGCTCGACCTCGGCCGCGGTGAGCGTATCCGGCAGGTGTCGCGGCTGGCGCGGCAGGTCCAGCCGGAGTGCGACGTCCACCGGGCACAGGTCCTCGGCATACGCGAAGCGGTAGAAGGCCCGGATCGTCGCCGCGCGTCGCCGGAGGCTGGTGGGTCGGAGGGCACGCACGGCCGCGCCGGTCCCGCTCGCGGCCCGCGCGAGGTGAGCGATCGCGGCGTCGGGCCCGCGATCCCAGCCCGCGATCGATGGTTCGGCCGCGAAGGCGCGCAGGTCTGACCCGTACGCCAGGATCGTCGCCGGCGAGAGGCCGCGTTCCACCCGCACGTGGTCGAGGAATGCCGTGATCGTCGCGAGGATCCGGACATCTGGCGCAGGACGGCGCGCCGGCGGGCCGGCGCCATCCGCCGTCGCGTCAGCCGCGCGGGGATCCCCCGGCCCACTCCGGCGCGCGCCGCGGCTCGTGGTCAGTCCTCCGTCGCCCGCCAGGCGTCCGCGCGCTCGATCATCTCGCGCGCCGACGCCGTCGCGGCGGGCCCGCCGCCGTGCCCGCCGATCATGAGGGCGATCTCCGCGACGCGGGCGTCGCCTCCGAGTGCGTGGAGCTCGGTCGTCGTGCGTCCGGCGCGCTCCGCCTTCGCGATCCGCACGTGCGCGTCCGCGTACGCCGCGATCTGCGGGAGGTGCGTGACGCAGAGGACCGCCCGGCCGCGGCCGAGCCGCCAGAGCGCGCGTGCCACCGGCTCCGCGCTCCGTCCGCCGATCCCGGTGTCGATCTCGTCGAACACGAGCGTCGGGGTCGCGTCGCCGGCCGCGAGCACCTGCTCGAGCGCGAGCGCGACGCGCGAGAGCTCGCCGCCCGATGCGATCCGCGCGAGCGGCCGGGCGGGCTCGCCCGGGTTGGGAGCGAGGACGAAGGCGACCTCGTCGGCCCCCGATTCATCGAACGCAGCGGGCTCGCCGTCCACCTCCACGCTCGCCTCGCCGGCGCCGGGCGGACGCCGCGTGACGGCGACGGCGAAACGGGCCTTCGTCATGCCGATCGCGGCGAGCACCGTCTCCACCTTCGGCCCGACACGCGAGGCGGCGGCCGTCCGCGCCGTGGAGAGCCGGCTGGCCGTCTCCCCGACGACGGCGAGGAATCGAGCCCGCTCTGCCTCGCGTGCTTCGCGGCCCGCCTCGAGGTCGCGCAGCCGCGCGGCTTCGGCCGTGACGTGCTCCCCGTGTGCCACGACCGCGGCCTCGTCGTCGCCGTAGCGCCGCTCCAGCGCGTAGACGAGCCCGAGGCGATCCTCGAGCCGGGTGAGCTCCGCGGGATCGTGGTCGACCGCCTCGGCGAGTCGCCGCGCCTCGTCGGCGACGTCTGCGACCTCCGCCTCAAGGCCGGCCAGCCGGTCGGCCAGGCTCTCGAACCGCGAGTCGAGCCGCGCGAGCTCGCGCGCCGCGCGCTCCGCCTCGCCCAACTCGTCGCGGACCGCCTGCGTCTCGTCCGCTTCGTCGCCGACGAGCCGCCCGACGAGTGTCGCGCTCCAGTGCGAGATCGCCTCGCCGTGCCGGGCGGCGGTGAGGCGCGCCTCGATCGAGGCCGCCTCACCGGGGCGGATCCCCGCCCCGGTGATCTCCGCGGCCTCGTGCTCGAGCAGCGCGAGCCTGCGGGCGAGCTCCCGCGGGTCCGCCGCGAGCTCAGCGAGGGCGGCCTCGTTCGCCCGCCATGCCGCGACAGCGGCCCGGGCCTCGGCCACGAGCGCGCCCGCGTCCGCGAAGGCGTCAAGCAACGCTCGCTGGCGCCGGGAGTCGAGCAGGCGCTGCTGCTCGTGTTGCCCATGGAGCTCGACGAGCGGGGCCGCGAGCTCGGCGAGACGTCCGGCCGTGACCGCCTCGTCGTCGACCCGGGCCGTCGACCGACCCGATGCCGTCACGTCACGGACGACGATGAGCGGCTCCGGGATCCGGTCGAACAGCGCTTCGACGCGGGCCGCCTGGGCGCCATGACGGACGAGCCCCGCATCTGCCCGCGCCCCCAGCGCGAGCCCGAGCGCGTCGATGAGCAGGCTCTTGCCGGCGCCGGTCTCGCCCGTGATGACGGTGAGGCCCTCCGCGACGGGAAGGCGGATCCGCTCGAGGAGGGCGAGGTCGGAGACCGACAGCAGGAGGAGGCGCCCGGGAGCCGTGTGGGTCACGACGGGAGGAGCTCCACCTTCCTGCGGAAGAGGTCCCAGAACGGGACGGCCCCGAACGGCACCACGAACCTGATCGGCCGTTCGAGGGCGGCGACCGTCACGACGTCGCCCGCCACGACCTCGCGGTCCTCGCGCCCGTCGATGCTCACGAGCACCTGGTGCGCCTCGAGGACGGTGATCCTCACCGTCCGGCGCGGGCTCACGACGACCGAGCGGATCGCCGACAGGTAGCTCGCGATCGGGGTGACGATGAGGTTCCGGCTGGCCGGGTCCACGATGGGGCCACCCGCCGAGAACGAGTAGCCGGTGGACCCGGTGGGGCTCGACACGACGAGGCCGTCGGCGACGAACGTCGCGAGGTGGGAGCGCCCGATGCCCACCTCCAGGCGGACCACGCGGGCGAGCGCGCCCCGGGCGACGACGACGTCGTTGAGCGCGATGAAGCTCCAGGATTCCAGCCGTCTCCCGGCGGGACGGATGGCGCCGCGCAGCGCCATCCGTCCTTCGAGCCGGTACTTGCCGTCGCTGAGCTGGCCGAGGACGGTCTCCACCTCGTCGGCCTCGACCTGCGAGAGGAAGCCGACCTTCCCGAGGTTCACCCCCATGATCGGGGCGTCGACGATCGCGACGGCCTGCGCGGCGCGGAGGAGAGTCCCGTCCCCGCCGAGGACGACGAGCACATCCGTCTCCGGGAGCGCCGCGAGGAGCGCGTCGAGGTCGCCGGCCGGCAGCTCCCAGTGGGCGAAGCCGCGCACGGTGCACCAGCCCGCGACGCGTTCGCGCAGCTCGAGCGCCGCGTCCGTCGTGGGGTTGTACGCGAACCCGAACCGCCGGACGGGCATGTGCTCGCTCATCCTCGGGTCACCTCCGCGATCCGCGCATCGAGTGCGTCCGCCGTCGAGACGCCTGCTCGTACCCGCACGCCTCCGGCGTCGCCGGATCCGGTCGCCGGCGTGGGCCCGGTCGCCGGCGCGGGCCATCCGGCGGGCACATCGATCCGCATGAAGAACTCCCGGTTGCCGGCTGGGCCGAGCAGCGGCGACGCGACGACGTCGGCCGGCCACAGGCCGATCGAGGCCGCGAACTCCGCGATCGACACGACGACCTCGCGGTGGATCGCCGGATCGCGCACGACCCCGTCCCGCACGCGCCCGCGCCCGGCCTCGAACTGGGGCTTCACGAGTGCGACGATCGACCCGCCGGTCGCCGCAAGGCACGTCGCGACCGGGCCGAGGACCAGGCGCAGGGAGATGAACGACACGTCGATGACCGCGAGCGCGGCGTCCTCGCCGATCACCTGCGGGCCCAGGTACCGTGCGTTCACCCGATCGTGGACGATGACCCGCTCGTCCCGTGCGAGACGATCGGCGAGCTGGCCCCGCCCCACGTCGACCGCGTGGATTCGCGCCGCGCCGCGCCGCAGGAGGACGTCGGTGAAGCCGCCGGTGGAGGCGCCGACGTCGAGGCAGACGAGGCCGGCGGGATCCACGCCGAGCGGGTCGAGGGCGCCGGCGAGCTTGTCCGCGCCGCGCGACGCGTAGTCCGGGCCGCTTGCCACGCGGATCGGCGCCGCGTCGGGCACGAGGGCGCCGGGCTTCAGGTCTCGGCGGGCGGCATCCCCGCTCCCGACGTGGACCCGCCCCGCGAGCACGAGCGCCTGCGCCCGCGTGCGCGTCTCCGCGAGGCCGCGATCCACGAGGAGCTGGTCGAGACGTCTGCGCCGCGTGCGGTCCACCCCCCTATCGTCCCACACGGCCGTCGCTGCGGGATCACCCGGCGCGCTACGCGTGGGCGGGTTCGACGTGGAGCGTCGCGAGCGACTCCCGCACCTGATCGGCAAGCCCGGATCCATCGAGCCGGAGGACGCGACGGAGGTCCGCGACCGACCCGTGGTCGACGAACCGGTCCGCGGGCAGGCCGACGATCCGGACGACGACCTCGCGGTAGGCCGGGTCGGCAAGCCGCGCCTCCTCGAGCGCCTCGAGGACGCCGGACCCGAAGCCGCCGACGACGACGCTCTCCTCGAACGTCACGACGAGCCGCTTCCCGCGCGCCTTGTCGAGGATGAGCTGCCGGTCGAGCGGCTTCGCGAACCGCGCGTTGATGACGCCGACCGACCACCCCTCGGCCTCGAGCACGTCCGCGACCTCCATCGCGCGCATGACGATCGGCCCGAACCCGATGAGGAGGACGTCGCGGCCTTCGCGGAGCACCTCGCCCTGGCCGATCGGGAGGACCCGCGGCTCCTGTTCCGGGACGCCGAAGCCGGGGTCGCGCGGGTAGTGGAGCGCGAACGGGTGGTCCTGCGCGAAGGCGGTGCGGAGCAACGAGCGCAGCTCCTGCTCGTCCTTCGGACTCGCGATGACCAGGTTCGGGAGCTGCCGTTGCGCCGGGATCGTGAACATGCCCTGGTGGCTCGTGCCGTCCTCCCCGACGAGCCCGGCGCGGTCCACCGCGAGGACGACCGGCATGTCGTTCTGGCAGACATCGTGGACCGTCTGGTCGAACGCGCGCTGGAGGAAGGTGGAGTACAGCGCGACGACGGGCCGGAGCCCACCGAGCGCCATCCCCGTCGCGAGCGTCACCGCGTGCTGCTCCGCGATGCCGACGTCGAAGAACCTGTCCGGGAACTCCGCCTGGAGCCGGCTCAGGCCCGTGCCCGTCGGCATCCCCGCGGTGATCCCGACGATCCGGCGGTCCTCGGCGGCGAGCCGGACGAGCTCGGCGGCGAAGTGGTGGGTGTAGTTGGGTTGCTTTCGCGGCCCCGGGCGCGGCGTCCCGTCGAGCGGCTCGTGTGGCGCCTCGACCGTCGCCGGCACCCCGTCCCCGACCGCGACCGCGACCGCGACATGGTGTGCCTCGTGTGCGTCGATCATCGGGGGGAGGGCGGCCCCGTGGAACCCGATCTGGTCGGCCTCGGCCGGGTGATAGCCGCGTCCCTTCTGCGTCCGCACGTGGACGAGCACGGGGCCCTCGAGGGCGAGCGCGGCGCGGAAGGTCTGCTCGAGCGTCGCCAGGTCGTGGCCGGGGACGACCCCGATGTACGTGATCGCGAGGTCCTCGAAGAGCTGGCCCGGCTGCGCGAAGTTGACCACGGACTTGCGGAACCGCTGCGTGATCTCAAGGGCGAGCCCGCCGAGGACGGGGATCGACTCCGCCGAGCGGTCCCAGAGCCCCCGGCTCCGCTGCCACGTGCTCGAGAGCTTCACCTGCGAGAGGTACTTCGACATCGCGCCGACGGTCGGGCTGATCGACATCTCGTTGTCGTTGAGGACGATGAGCATCTGCGTCTGCCGATGCCCGATGTCGTTGAGCGCCTCGAACGACAGGCCGCTCATGAGCGCCGCATCGCCGACGACGACGGCGATCCGCTCGAGCGAATGCTTCAGGTCGCGAGCCTGCGCGAGGCCCTGGGCGATCGACAGGCCCGTCCCCGCGTGCCCCCCATCGAAGACGTCGTGCGGTGACTCGGAGCGGCGAGGGAACCCGCCCACGCCCCCGAGCTGCCGGAGCGTGCCGAACCGCTCGAGGCGCCCGGTGAGGAGCTTGTGCGGGTACGCCTGGTGGCCAGTGTCCCAGACGATCCTGTCGCGGGGGGATTCGAGGATCCGGTGGAGCGCGATCGCGAGCTCGACGACGCCGAGCGACGACCCGAGGTGACCGCCGGTCGTGGCCACGGTCGTGATGATCTCCTCGCGGATCTCCGCCGCGAGCTCGTCGAGCTGCCGGTCCGAGAGACCACGGAGCTCGGCGGGACCCTGCAGGTTGGGAAGGATCGGCACGGTATTTGTGCTCCAGTACGGCGGCGCGGCACAAGGATGCGCCCGTGGAGCGGTTCGTGCCAGCCGTGCGGCGGTATGTCCCGGCCGCCGACCGGCGCTCGCCCGTGCTACGCCCTATGCGGGCTCCACGTCGGCCTCGTCGATGAGCTCGGACCCCCCTCCGGCCCCCTCGACGAGGCGGCGGACGCGCACTTCGGCGTCGCCGAGCAGGCGGGCGCACCGCTCGTGCAGCAGGACGCCGCGCTCGTACAGCTCGAGCGTCCGTTCGAGGGGGAGCCCGCCCTCCTCGAGGGCGGCGACGGTCACCTGGAGCTCCGCGAGCGCCTCGTCGAACGTGAGCGACGAGATCTCCGGGGCGACGGATCCGGCCTCGGCGATCGACGCGTCGGCGCCAGGGGGCGGGTCGGCAGGTCCCGAGGCCGACGCCTCAGCCCGGCGGCTCGTCACGAGGTGCCTCCTCCCCTGCCCGTCCGTCCTCGTGCCGGTCGAACGCCCGGGTGAGGTACGGCGCGATGATGATACCGAGCGCGAGCCCCGCGGCCGCGACGGCGGCGACGATGATGGCGAAAGCGACGAGCGTCACGAGGCTGCTCCGTCGCGGCGTCGTCGCGGCGACACGGCCACGGGGGGCGGGAGATGCGTCACCGCCGCCCGGAAGTCGCCCCGGGCGACGCGCACGTCGACGGCCCCGCCGACCGCCAGGTCCGCAGGGTCGCGCACGATCCGGCCGTCCTCGGCGCGTCGGACGATCGCGTAGCCGCGTTCGAGCGTCGCGCGCGGGTCCAGCGCGTCCAGGCCCGCGACCGAAGCATCAAGGGCCGCGCGCGCTCGTGCGACCCGCGTCGCCACGGTCGCCGCGAGCGGGACCAGCGCCCGGCCCGCAGCCGTCGCGCGCCGCTCCAGCGCGGTCCGGACCGCTACCGTGGCGCGATCGAGGAGGGCCCCGGCCCGCTCCCGGTCAAGTTCGATCCGCGCGAACGGTCCCAGGCGCTCGAGGGCGCGCTGCTCGTTGGCCACGGCCGCGGAGGCCGCTGCGAGGCGGGCGGAGGCGACCCGATCGAGCCGGCGCCGCGCCGCGTCGAGCGAATCGAGCATCTCCACGCGCGAGGGCACGACCATCTCCGCGGCCGCCGACGGCGTCGGCGCGCGGAGGTCGGCCGCGAAATCCGCGAGCGTGACGTCGGTCTCGTGGCCGACGCCGACGACGACCGGGACGGGTGAGGCGACGACCGCTCGGATCACCCCCTCGTCGTTGAAGGCGGCGAGGTCCTCGATCGATCACCCTCCGCGCGCGAGGATGACGACGTCGGGACGGTCGCCCGGCGCCAGGGCGGCGATGCGCCGGAAC
>JBAWVU010000006.1:0-26909 GCA_037147135.1 Chloroflexota bacterium | reverse complement strand
TATGGACGGACGCGATACAGTTCGTCATACTCTTCGGCGGCGCGCTCCTCATCGGGACCGCGCTCCTGGCGGCCGGCGGCCTCCTCGTGCGCGACGGGCGCCTGCCGATCGTCCTCGGCCTCGCGATCGTCGCGTTCGCGTTCTACGCGCTGCCCACGCGCGTCCACGAGCGATACCTGCTCCCCTTCTTCGCGCCGGCTGCGCTCCTCGCCGCGGGATGGCTCGCGACGAGCGTCGGCTACGTGATCGTCGCGCTCCTCAACACGGTGAACATCCATGCGCTCCTCGCCGCGCCGTCCCGGATCGGCCCGGCAGGTGGCTTCGGCGGTGGGCAGGGCGGAGGGCCCGGCGGCCCGGGCGGCGGTGCCGGCGGCTTCGGTCGCCCGGGGCCCGGTTCCGGGCAGGGCGCGGCGGCGATCTCCCTTCCGTTCCCTGACCTCGGACGGAGCGAGACGATCGTCGCGCTCGTCGCGCTGGGTCAGACGGCGATCTTCGTCGTCCTCATCGTCGCCTGGCTCGTCGTGGTCGCGCGCCCCCGCAACCGCGCCATCGCGAGGTGGAGGCGCGGCGGCGCGACGTGATCCCGGCATCGCGCCGTCACGGCACGGGCCGACCTTGCGAGGGCGAACCCGACCGTGACACCCGCGGCGTCAGGGCACGGGCACGGGCGAGGGCGGTGGCGTCGCGGCGCCAGTGGTGGCGCCGAGGACCTCGAGCGCCCGGTCCAGCGCTGCGTCCCGCCCGGACCCCGTGGAGCCGGGAACGACCGGGACGTCCGGGGTGAGCCCGGTCCCGTGGATCCACCGCTTGTCCGGGGTGAGCCACTTCGCGATCGTCAGCCGCATCCCGCCGGTGTCGTCGGGGAGCGGCAGCCATTCCTGGATCGTCCCCTTCCCGAAGGTCTGCTCTCCGACCAGCACGCCACGCCTCGTGTCCTGGAGCGCGCCGGCGACTATCTCGCTCGCCGAGGCGCTGCCGCCGTCGACGAGGACCGCGACCTGGAACGAGGGGTCGGTCGCCGCCCCGCCGGGCTTCGCGTCGGCGGCCACCTGGTCGCCCTTCGCATCCTCCTGCCAGTAGATGGGCCCGGACCCGATGAACTCGCTGGCGACCGATCGGGCGGCCGTGACGTACCCGCCACCGTTGCCCCGAAGGTCGAGGACGATCTTCTTCACGCCCCGCTCCGCGTAGTCGGCGATCGCGCGCTCGAAGTCCGCGGCCGACCCGTCGCTGAACCCTGCGAGCTTCAGGTACCCGACGGTCCCGTCGGCGAGGGCCTGCGTCTGGACCTCGCGCTGCCGGATGAGGTCGCGGACGATCGTCACGTCGAACGGGGCGGCGCCGTCGCGGACGATCGAGAGCGTGACCGGCGTCCCCTTGGGGCCGCGGACCTTCGCGATCGCCTCGTCGAGCGTGAGGCCGTCCACCGCGGCGGCGTCGATCGCGACGACGACGTCCCCCGGCTTGACGCCGGCCTTCTCGGCGGGCGAATCGGCGATGGGCGCGACGACCGTGAGGCGGCAGTCGGGCCCGAGCGGCGTGCACGCCGCGTCCCCGCCCGATGCCGGGCGCGCAGCGATCTCCGCGCCGATCCCCTCGAACCGGCCGGCGATCCCCTGCAGGTTCTGCTTGTACTCCTCGGAGGTGAGGTACTGCGTGAACTGGTCGCCGAGCGAGCCGACCATCCCGTCGATGGCGCCCTCGATGAGCTGCTTCCGGTCCACCTTCCCCACGAACTGCTGCGTGATCGCGTCGTACGCGTCCCAGAACGGCGCGAATGCGGCGTCGAGCTCGGCCGGGGTGCCGGGGGTCGTGGCGACGCGCGCCCCCAGCGAGTAGCCGGAGAGGAAGAGCGTGGAGCCGCCGATGAGGACGACGAGCGCGAGCGCGAGGTAGGCGGGGCGAGGACCGCGACGGCGTCGCCGCGCCGGGGCATCGCTCATCGCCGGCGCGGCGGCCTCTGCCGGCGCGCCGGGGGAGTCGCCGGCAGGGGCGGCATCCGGCGTCGGTTCGGCCGCTGACTCCGGGGCGGCATCGACGGCGTCGCCGTGCGCCGTCTCGGGTTCGGTGGGGAGCATCGGTGGTGCCTGCGGTGCGACGTGCGATGGGGCCGTGCGACGCGCGATGGGAGTCGAGCGACGTGCGGTGGGCTGCGACAGCCTAGCGCGGACGGCCGGAACAGGCAGGCAGGCGGGCCGCGGGTCCTCCCCGATGGCGCGGGTCCTCCCCGATGGCGCGGCCCCTACCTGATGGCGCGGCCCCTACCTGATGAGGTAGCTGCGCACGGACACGTACGAACCGACGACCCCCAGCCCGACACCGGTCCCCACCACGAGGATCGAGACGTCGCGCACGAGCGTCCCGAACTCCAGCGGGAGCACGCGGAAGAAGCCGTACATGACCGACGCGAGCGGCCCGGCCGCTGCCGCGAGGATCGCGAGCGTCACCGCGGCGCCGAGGAGGCCGACGAGCGCCCCTTCGAAGATGAACGGCCAGCGGATGAAGGCATCCGAGGCGCCGACGAGGCGCATGATCTCGATCTCCTCGGCCCGCGAGGTCACGGCGAGGCGGATCGTGTTGACGATGATGAAGAGGACCGTGAACCCGACGAGGATGAGGGTGACGACCCCCGCCGTGCGGATGACCGTCGTCACCGCCACCACGCGGTCGACGAGCTGCTGGACCTCCTCCACCCGGTCGACCCCCGGCGCCTCCTTGAGGGTGGCCACGACGGCCGCGAACTCGAGCGGATCGACGAGGTAGACCTCGATGCTCGCCGGGAGCGGGTTCGAGTCGAGGCTCGACGTGAGGTCCGGCTGGTTCCGCTCGGCCAGGTTGACCCGGAAGCGCTCGAGAGCCGCGTCCTTCGTGATGTAGTCGACCGACTTCACCTCGGGCATCGCCTTGACCTGCGCGATCGCGGCGTCGACGTCGTCGATCGTCGCATCGTCCTTGAGGTACGCGACGACCTGGACCTTCTGCTCGACGTACTGGAGGCCCGCGGTGAGCCCGCTCTGGACGATCCAGAAGCCGGACAGCAGCAGGAGCATGAAGATCATCGTCGCGGTGGCAGCGAGGCTCATGAGGCCGTTGCGCCAGAAGCCCTGCCACGCGCGCTTGAGGCTGAAGACCACGAAGGGGACCACGCCTCAATCCTCGCGGTGGTAGGCGGCGCCGAGCTCGTCGCGCACCACGCGCCCGTCCTCGAGCGCGACAACGCGCCGACGGAGCGCCGTGACGACCTCGGCGTAGTGGGTGGCCATGAGCACCGTGACCCCGAGCTCGTTGATGCGGAGGAGCAGCTGGATGATCTCCCAGCTGATGAGCGGATCGAGGTTGCCGGTGGGCTCGTCGGCGATGATGATCCGCGGGTCGTGGACGAGCGCGCGGGCGATGGCGGTCCGCTGCTGCTCGCCGCCCGAGAGCTGGCTCGGCGTCTGGCGGGCTTGCGCTGTCAGCCCGACGAGCGCGAGGACCCGATCGACTGCCGGCGCGGTCTTCTTCCGTGACGCCCCCGTCACCTCGAGTGCGAACGCGACGTTGTCCCACACGGTCCGGCTCGGGAGGAGCTTGAAGTCCTGGAAGATGGTCCCGATCCGTCGGCGGATCCTGGGCACTTCGCGGCGCTTGAGCCGGGCGAGGTCCGTCCCGTCGAGGAAGACCTGACCATCGGTCGCGACCTCGTCGCGGATGAGGAGCTTCAGGAGGGTCGACTTCCCGGCACCGGACGGGCCCACGAGGAAGACGAACTCCCCCTCGCGGACCGTCAGCTCGACGTCGCGGAGCGCGACCTTGCCGCCCGGGTACGTCTTCGTCACATCGCGGAGGAGGATGACCGGCCGGATGGCGCCGAAGGTGGCCGCCGGCGACCGGCGATCGGCACCACGGCCGGCGAGGCGATCCCGGAGGCCCGGTCGGGCGGGTCCGCTCGGGGCGATCGTCACTGTCTGCTCCGCGGGTGGGGTGGGTCGGCTGCGGCCGACGGGGCGGTCGATCCGACTCCCTCCGCGGGCACGGCGAGAGGAGCCACGTCGTATCGAGCGTACCCCGGGTCGACGGAACGGGCAAACGCCCTGCCGTGCTCCGCGTCTCGCTCCGGTCGGCCCCCTGCCGCGGCCGCCCTCTCGGCGTGGCCCACAGGAGCGCGTTGCCGATCGGCACGTAACGCGAGAAGTCGGCGATCGGCCGGTCCCTGCAGAAGAGCGTCGGCGCCACGGCGATGCGGAGGCCGGCGCGAAGGCCGCCGTCACGGCCGTGCCGCACGCGCCGGTGACGACGAGCGTTAACTCATCGGCAGGCGCCGGGATGGCCCCCACCAGGTGGCCGAGGATCGCCGGACGAGCTCCGCGTCGAGGGACGCGACCGGGCCGAGGCGCCCGTCTCCGCGCACGCACGCAGGTAGGTCGCCCTCAGCCGCCGGCCGGAGCCGGATCTCGTCGGTCGCGCGCGCCGCCGTCAGTCCGCTGCGCCGACCTCGGTCATCGGGGCGCCGGTCGCCTCGCGCTCGAGCTCGGCCTGCATGAACCGGTCGAGGTCCCCATCGAGGACGCCGGTCGTGTCGCTCGTCTCGTGCCCGGTCCGGTGGTCCTTGACCATCTGGTACGGGTGGAGGACGTAGCTGCGGATCTGGTTGCCCCATCCCGCCTCGACGTGCTCGCCCCTGAGCTTGCGGGTCTCGGCCTCGCGCTCCTCGAGGGCCTTCTCGAGGAGGCGCGCCTTGAGGATCTTCGTCGCCGTCTCGCGGTTCTGGATCTGGGAGCGCTCGTTCTGGCTCTGGGCGACGGTCCCCGTCGGCAGGTGCGTGAGCCGGACGGCGGAGTCGGTCTTGTTGACGTGCTGCCCGCCCGCGCCCGTCGCCCGGTAGGTGTCGACCCGGATGACGTCCCAGTCGAGCACGATCTCGACGTCGTCCTCAGCCTCGGGGAGGACCTCGATGAGCGCGAATGTCGTCTGGCGCCGCTTCTGGCCGTCGTAGGGGCTGATCCGGACGAGCCGGTGGACGCCGCGCTCGGCCTTGAGGTAGCCGTATGCATGACGGCCGTTCACCGCGACCGCGACGCTCTTGAGGCCGGTCTGCTCACCCTCCGTCGAATCGAGGATCTCGGCGGCAAACCGGTGACGCTCGGCCCACCGGAGGAACATCCGGAGGAGCATCTCCGCCCAGTCGGTCGCCTCCGTGCCACCGGCGCCGGCGGAGATCGAGAGGATCGCGTTCCGCTCGTCGTACTCGCCGCTGAGGATGAGCTGGAAGCGGTCGCGCTCGTACGCGGCAGCCACCTTCTCGGCGTCGCGATCGATCTCGGCGACGAGGTCGGGGTCGCCCGCCTCGTCCGCCATCTCCCGGAGCTCAAGGAGCGACTCGGCGCGCGCTGAGAGGTCCGTCCAGAGGGCGATCTCGGACCGGAGGCCCTCCGCCTGCCGGAGGGCCTTCTGCGCGGCGCGCCGGTCGTCCCAGAAGTCGGGCGCAGCCGTCAGGCCATCGAGCTCGGCGAGCCTGCGTTCCTTGACGGGGAGGTCAAAGACGCCCCGAGGTCGCGGCGATCCGATCGCGGAGGTCGCGGAGGCCGGCCAGGTCCATCAGGCGCGGGCTCGCACGTCCTGCAGAAGGATCGGCCGGAGCTCGATCAGCCGGATGGCTGACTTGCTCCGGGCGACGACGGGGTTCACGCAGTGGCAGTAGCCATTGTGCAGGCACACGCCGCAATTGCCGTCGCAATCGAGCGCTGCCGCATAGCTGCACGAGCGGCAATCGCGCTCGCAGGCGATGAGATCGATGAACCGCGAATCCTCGACCTGCTTCACGAATCCCTCTCTCGGCTGCGCATCCTCACATGGGCTTGGGCGATGAGGACGCGGGGTCACAGAGCGATCGAGTCGTCGGCCGACTACCCTCCGGCCGATGCATCACGCGGAGTATAGGGCGAGATCGACGCCACGCCTAGAGGGGAGTCTCGATCGTCGTGGCGTCACCGTTCGGGCCCGAGCGGCCGCTACCGGAGCGTCTCCCGCTGCCCGATGAAGAGGTAGTAGCCCAGCGCGCCGAGCTCATGCATCGTCGCGCGCGCCCGTCGCTCGAGCGTCGCGTCGCTCGGGCTGTCCTCCGCGGGGGAGCCGTAGGCCTCGATCCCCAGGTCGTCCGCCATCCGCAGGACCCTGAGCATGTGCCCGCGGTCCGACACGAAGACCGCCGACCCGATGCCCCGCTCGCGGAAGATGTCGCGGAGGCCGAGCATGGACTCCAGGGTGCTGCGACCGGAATCCTCGCCGATGATCGCCTCGGCCGGGACCCCCTGGGACTCAGCGTACTCCCGCGCGGCCGCCGCCTCCGTCGTGCGGTCGCCCTCGGCGCCGCCGCCGGTCACGACGAACCACGGCGCCACGCCGTCCTTCCAGAGTCGGACCGCCTGGTCGATGCGTGCACGGAAGACCGGCGACGGCGTGCCGTCGTACTGCGCCGCCCCGAGGACGACGACAGCGTCGGCGGGGCGCGCCTCGTCCGCGTAGCCCTGCGACCAGATCCGGTACGTCGCGTATGCCGCCACTGCGCCGGCGATCCCGACGGCCACGAGCCCGACGATGATCAGGTCCGCGATCCGTTCACGGGGCTTCGACCGAGGCGCGCGCGGGGTCAGCGCCCGTGGCACTTCTTGTACTTCTGGCCCGATCCGCACCAGCAGGGGTCGTTCCGGCCGACCTTCGGCGTCCCGGCCGGCCTGCCGTCGTGGACGGGACCCGGCAGCGCCCGATCGCCGAGCGATTCCTGCATCTGCCGCATCGCGGGGGCGCTCGGGATCCCCTTCGCGAGCGGCTCCCGGCCGCCGGCGGGACGTGCCCCGCTCCCGCCCGTGGGCCCGGAGCCGGTGGCGCTCGTCGACCCGAATGACGCCCTCGCCCCGGCCGCCGCGCTCGTCGCACCGCCGAATGACGCGGCGGTCGCGGGAACCTCCGCATCCTCGCCCTCCGGGGCGGGGCTGCGAAACGTGGATGGGTCCGGCATCGGCATCGGCTGGGCCTGCTCGCGGACGACGGAGACGCGGAAGATCGTCGTCGCGACCTGGCGTCGGATGAGGGCGCGCAGCTCTTCATAGAGCGCGTAGCCCTCCTTCTTGAACTCGTTGAGCGGGTCCTGCTGCGCGTAGCCGCGGAGCCCGATCCCGCGGCGCATGTCGTCGAGCTCGGTGAGGTGCTCGATCCAGAGCGAGTCCACGGTCCGGAGGAGGACGAGGCGCTCGACCATCGTCCAGTCCTCTTCACCCACCTCGCCCCCGCGGGTCTCGAACCGTTCATCGGCGAGCTCGCGGAGGTGGGTGAGGAGCGCGTCGCGGCCGCCGACATCCCAGAGCTCGTCCGTCGACGTCCCCTCCGCGAGACCCATCGCCTGGAGCGCGTGGGAGAGGCCCTCCATCTCCCAGTCGTCCGGCGCGGAGCTCGCGCAATGCGTATCCACCAGCGCGTCGATCTCGTCGTCGACGAAGCCGCGGATCGTCTCCGTCAGGTCCTCGTTGCGGAGGACCTTGTCGCGCTCCGCGTAGATCGTCTCGCGCTGCTTGTTGATGACGTCGTCAAACTCGACGACGCGCTTGCGGATGTCGAAGTTGTAGCCCTCTACCCGGGACTGGGCGCTCTCGATCGTCTTGGAGACGAGCCGCGACTCGATCGGCGTGTCCTCGTCGAGGCCGAGCCGCTCCATGAGGCTGCCCACGCGCTCCGAGGCGAACCGCTTCATGAGCTCATCTTCGAGCGAGAGGTAGAAGCGGCTGGACCCCGGGTCGCCCTGCCGGCCGGCGCGGCCGCGGAGCTGGTTGTCGATCCGGCGCGACTCGTGGCGCTCGGTGCCGATGATGTGGAGCCCGCCGACGGCGACGACCTTCTCGTGGTCCTCGTCGCAGACGGCCTTCGCCTCGGCGAGGACCTCGGCGTAGGTCTCCTTGTCGACCTCGATCGGGTTGAGGCCGCGCTTGTGGAGCATCTCCGACGCGAGGCCCTTCGGGTTGCCGCCGAGGACGATGTCCGTGCCGCGGCCCGCCATGTTGGTGGCGATCGTCACGGCCCCGGAGCGGCCCGCCTGGGCGATGACCCCCGCCTCTCGCTCGTGGAACTTCGCGTTGAGGACCTCGTGCCTGACGCCGCGGCGCCTGAGCAGCTCGCCGAGGATCTCGGACTTCTCGACCGACACGGTACCGACGAGGATCGGCCGCCCGGCCTCCTGGAGCTCGGCGATCTCCTCGACGAGGGCGTTGAACTTGCCCTGCTCCGTCCGGAAGACGAGGTCGGCGTCGTCCTCCCGGATCATCGGGCGGTGCGTCGGGATCGAGACGACCTCGAGCTGGTAGATCTTGTGGAGCTCCTCCGCCTCCGTCATGGCGGTCCCGGTCATGCCGGCGAGCTTGCCGTAGAGGCGGAAGTAGTTCTGGAACGTGATCGTCGCGAGCGTCACGTTCTCGCGCTGGACCCGGACGCCCTCCTTGGCCTCGATCGCCTGGTGGAGGCCCTCGCTCCAGCGCCGGCCCGGCATCTGGCGGCCGGTGAACTCGTCGACGATGATGATCTCGCCGTCCTTGACGATGTACTCCTTGTCGCGCCTGTAGAGGGCATGCGCGCGGAGGGCCTGCTCGAAGTGACGTGCGAGCGTGGGGTCGGCGTCGTACATGTTCTCGACCCCGAGCCACTGCTCCATCCTGGAGATGCCCTGTTCCGTGGGCGCGACGCTCTTCTCCTTGAGGTCGACGTAGTAGTCGCCGCCCTCCTCGGAGCCCTCGGGGCGGCCGACGAGCCGCGGCACGATCCGGGCGAACTGGTAGTACTTGTCGGCCGACTCCTCGGCCTGGCCGCTGATGATGAGCGGGGTCCGGGCCTCGTCGATGAGGATGTTGTCCACCTCGTCGACGATCGCGAAGAAGCGCTCGCCCTGCACGCGCTGGTCGAGCTCCGTGACCATGTTGTCGCGGAGGTAGTCGAAGCCGAACTCGTTGTTCGTCCCGTACGTGACGTCCGCCGCGTACGCCTCGCGGCGGCTGACCGGCCGGAGGTCGACCAGGCGCTCGTCGGTGGCCGGGAAGGTGGGGTCGAAGACGAACGACGCATCGTGCGTGATCATCCCGAGGCTCACGCCGAGGAAGTGGAAGATCGGCCCCATCCACTGCGGGTCGCGACGGGCGAGATAGTCGTTCACCGTCACGACGTGGACGCCCCGGCCGGCGAGGCTGTTGAGGATCGCGGCAAGGGGCGCGACGAGCGTCTTGCCCTCCCCGGTCTTCGCCTCGGCGATCCGGCCCTGGTGGAGGACGACCCCCGCGAGGAGCTGGACGTCGAAGTGGCGCATCCCGAGCGTCCGTCTCATCGCCTCACGGGCCGCGGCGAACGACTCCGGCAGCACCTCGTCGAGCGCGGCCTGGATCCGGTCCTTGTCCTTCTTGCGGCGCTCCTTGGCGAGCTCGCGGCGACGCTCGAGATCCGGGTGATGGAGCTCGTCCTCGGCCGGATCCGACGGGATCGCGACCTCGCGGATCTCGGTCCGGATCTCGTCGAAGCGGGAGCGGATCTCCTCGTCGGAGAGCGCCTCCCACTCGGCCTCGAGCTCGTTGGCCCGGTCGACGTAGGGCTGGATCCGGCGGACCTCGCGGTCGTTCGAGTCGACGAATCGGTTCAGGAAGCTCAGCATGGGACTGAAAGTATAGGCGAGGGTGGCGCGAACCCCCCGGCGGGGAGCCGCCGCGTCCGCCTCCCCTGCGCGGGCGCACTACCCGTCGCCGCGCTTGCCGTCCGGGAACGTGACGACGATATCGAGGCCGTCGCCCGCGGCCGTCCGGGTCTCGGTCCCCCAGCGGACACGCTCCTCGACGGTCGCGCGCTCCGGGGCGATGCGGTCCTCGAACCCGGCGATCCACCACCCAAGGGCGTGTCCGACCGGGCGCGCAGTGCGGCGGTCCGGGTGATGTCGAGTCGGACGGCGGCGCAGGAGTCGCACGAACCGGTGCATCGGTCGGCCCGGCCGGTCCCGCGGGACCGCCTGTCGGCTACTTCCAGACGTTCGTGCCGTACCCGGCGAGCAGGAGCACGAACGTGAGTGCGGCGAGCACGAGCCAGAACGCGACCGACCGGGCGGTCGAGGTCGGGTTCATCTCCGGGTTCGCGAGGGCGGGCAGGTTCCACCGCGGGGAGCGCAGCGAGTCGCGCCAGTTCGGGTCGTTCGGGCGCGTCTCGAGGCCGCGCTCGCCATCGGGTCGGTGGAGCTGCAGCGTCATGCCTGCCTCGCCTGGGTGCCTGTGCGTGTCGGGTGCATCGTAGCCGCCCGGATGGTGCCGCGGGATCAGGCCGGCTCGACGTCGATCCCCGGCGTCGGGTCGCCATCTTCGCGGACCAGGCCGTCCTCCCACAGGATCATCTCCTGCGTGAACGAGACCTCGCTGCTGAAGAGCGCGCCGACGGACTCACCGCGGTGGATCCGGCGGATCGCCTCGCCGATGAGCGGAGCGACCGACAGCACGATGATCGGTGAGGTCCGCATCGCCTGCGTGATCGGGATCGGGATCGAGTCCGTGAGGACGACCTCGCGCAGCGAGGACTCCGCGATCCGCTCGAGGGCAGGATCCGAGAGCACGCCGTGGGTGGCGCACGCGTAGATCTCGTCGACGCCCTCGCGCTCGAGCGCCCGTACGACCTCCATGAGGGTGCCCGCCGTGTCGATCTCGTCGTCGACGACGATAGCCCGCCGTCCGCGGACCTGGCCGATGACGTTCATGACCTCGGCCCTGTCCAGGTTCCCGACCCGCCGCTTCTCGATGATCGCGAGCGGGGCGTCGAGAAGCTCGGCGAACGTCCGGGCACGCTTCGCGAACCCGAGGTCCGTGACGACAACGAGGTCCTCGAGGTGCTTCTTGCGGAAGTGGTTCGAGAGGAGGTGGACCGCCGTCAGCTCATCCACCGGGATGTTGAAGAAGCCCTGGATCTGCCCCTGGTGGAGATCCATCGTGAGGAGGCGGTCCGCGCCGGCCACCGTGATCATGTCCGCGACGAGGCGGGCGGTGATCGGGACGCGCGGCTGGTCCTTCTTGTCCGAGCGCCCATACGCGTAGTACGGGACGACGGCGGTGATCCGCCCGGCGCTCGCGCGCTTGAAGGCGTCGATCATGATGAGGAGCTCCATGATCGACTGGTTCACCGGCCGGCAGGTCGACTGGACGAGGAAGACGTCCTTCTCGCGAACGTTGTCCAGGACCCGGACGAAGATGTTCTCGTTGGCGAACTGGAAGACCTCGGCGCGGCCGATGTCCGTGCCCAGGTAGCGACAGATCTTCCGCGCCAGCTCCGGATTGGCGTTCCCGGTGTAGACGTCGAACTTGTCGGAGTACACCGCGGCCTCCCGCGCGAACAAGGAACTTACCCGTCCGACACGTCCACGTCGCTCGCCGGCTCGTCGCTCCCCGGACCATTCTCGCCTATGGCGTAACGCTCCGCCAGCCCTGCGCGGAACGCGGAGATGCCGACGACGCGATCGCCCTCGGCGAGCCGCATGACGGTCACACCGCGGGCGCCCGATGAGTACCGGTTCACGGTGGCGACGTCGGTCCGCACGACCTGGCCCTTCTCGCTGATGAGGAGCAGCTCTTCGTCCTGCTCCGTCACCTGCTGGACCGCGGCGACCCTGCCGGTCTTGCGGCCCTCGAGCGGGATGAGCATGACCCCCTGCCCGCCACGGTGCTTCCGTCGGAAGTCCGTGAGCCGGACCCGCTTGCCGTACCCGTTCTCCGTGAGGACGAGGAGGTCGGCGGTGAGCTCGGCCACGGCCATGGAGACGACCATGTCGCCGGCGCGGGCAAGGCGGATCCCGATGACGCCTGCGGCCTGCCGGCCCATCGCCCGCACCTCGCTCTCCGCGAACCGGGCGAGCTTCCCCTGGGCGGTGGCGAGGATGACGTCGTCTTCGCCGCTCGTCACGGCGACCCACGCGAGCTCGTCGCCGTCGGCGAGCGTGATCGCGATGATCCCCGAGGCCCGGACCTTCTCGAACTGCTCGAGTGGCGACTTCTTCACGACGCCGAGCGTCGTCGCCAGCATGAGGAAGCTGCCGGCCACGAAACCCGGGATGACGATCGTCGCCTTGGGGACCTCGCCCGTCTCCACCTGGACGCCGGGGAGGTTGATGATCGGGATCCCCTTCGCCTGGCGGCTCGCGTCCGGGATCGCGTGGACCTTGCTGCTGAACACGCGGCCACGGTTCGTGAAGAAGAGCGCCCAGTCATGGGTGTTCGCGACGAGGAGGCTGTCGACGGCGTCCTCCTCGCGTGTCGCGTGCCCGATGACGCCCTTGCCGCCCCGGTGCTGGCGACGGTAGGTGGCCACCGGCTGGCGCTTGATGTAGCCGCGCCGGCTGATCGTCACGACGACGTCCTCGTCGGCGATGAGGTCCTCGTCGGTCATCTCGCGCGACTCGTCGTCCGCGACGCGCGTCCTGCGCTCGCCCGCGTGCCTGCGCCGCAGCTCGACGAGCTCGTCCTTGATGATCGCCAGGACGCGCCCGGGGTTGGCGAGGATGTCCTCGAGCTCCGCGATGAGCTGGATGACCGCGAGGTACTCGTCCTCGATCTTCTTGCGCTCGAGGGCGGCGAGCCGCGCGAGGCGCATGTCGAGGATCGCCTGCGCCTGGATCTCGGTGAGCCCGAACCCGCCCATGAGGTTGTGCCGCGCCGTCTCGACGTCCGCCGACTCGCGGATCGTCCGGATCACCGCGTCGAGGTTGTCCAGCGCGATCTTGAGGCCCTCGAGGATGTGGGCCCGCTCGCGCGCCTTGCCGAGGTCGTACTCGGTCCGGCGCCTGACGACCTCGCGTCGCCAGTCGATGTGATGCTGGATCACCGACTTGAGCGGCAGGGTCTGCGGCTGGCCGTCGACGAGCGCGAGCATGTTGAGGTTGAACGCCGTCTGCATCGTCGTGTGCTTGAAGAGGTTGTTCAGCACCTTGTGCGGGTTCGCGTCCTGCTTCACCTCGACGTAGACGCGCATCCCGTCGCGATCGGACTCGTCGCGCAGGTCGGCGATCCCCTCGAGCTTCTTCTCTTTCACGAGGTCGGCGATCTTCTCGATGAGCGCCGCCTTGTTCACCTGGTACGGGAGCTCGGTGACGATGATCGCGGTCCGGTCGCGGCGCGTCTCCTCGAAGGCGACCTGCGCGCGCATGACCACGCGTCCGTGGCCGTGCGCGTACATCTGGCGGATGGCGTCGATGCGCTCCGTGGTCCCGGTGATCGGGTTGCGCTGCGTCTCGAAACGGAAGATCGTCCCCCCGGTCGGGAAGTCCGGCCCCTTCACGTGGTCGCAGAGGTCGTCGCTCGTGAGCTCGGGGTCGTCGATGAGGGCGATGGTGGCGTCGATCACCTCCCCGAGGTGGTGCGGCGGGATGTTCGTCGCCATCCCCACGGCGATCCCGGACGAGCCGTTGACGAGCAGGTTCGGGAGACGCGCGGGCAGGACCGTCGGCTCGCGATGGCTCCCGTCGTAGTTGTCGACGAAGTCGACGGTGTCCTTGTCGATGTCGACGAGCATCTCGGCGGCGACCGCGGTGAGGCGGGCCTCCGTGTACCGCATGGCCGCGGCGCTGTCACCATCGACCGAACCGAAGTTGCCCTGGCCGTCCACGAGCGGGTAGCGCATCGAGAAGTGCTGGGCGAGGCGGACGAGCGTGTCGTACGCGGCCTGGTCCCCGTGCGGGTGGTACTTGCCGAGGACCTCGCCGACGATGGCGGCGCACTTCCTGAACGAGGAGGTGGCCGACAGGCCCATCTCCCCCATCGAGTAGAGGATCCGGCGCTGGACGGGCTTGAGGCCGTCGCGGACGTCGGGGAGCGCCCGGGCCACGATGACGCTCATCGCGTAGTCGAGGTAGCTCACCCGCATCTCGTCCTCGATGCGGATGGCCCTGATGTCGCCCAGGTCGTCGGTCACGGTGCGGATCTCCGGTCGGTCACGGTCGTGGGGTGGCGCCGATGGCGGCTGCGCTGGAAGTGGGCGGTCGATCGGCACGGCGCCGGACCCCGGCCAGTGTCGCCGTCACGGCGTCTGCGTCTCCACGGTCCAGCTTGGCGACCGCGTCCCGCAGGACCCATGCGCGATGGCCGTCGTCCGACCCTGCGGCCCGCGCCGCCTCGCGACGACAGAAGTCCCCGACCGCCGCGCGGTCTGCGAGAACGAGCGATCGGAGGGCCCATGCGAGCGCCTTCTGGACGTCGGGCTCCGCGTCGCCGATGAGCGATCCGACGACCTCGAGGCCGCGCCGGGCGACCTCGGGCTCACGCCCCCCGTCGCGCGGCTCGAACGGCATCCGCGCGATCGTCGAGCCCACGAGCCGGCGTTCCCATGCGGACCGGGAGCAGGCGAGGCGATCGAGCTCCGCCCACCGGTGTGGCTCCAGCAGGACGCCCCGCGCGCACGGCTCGGCGAGCCGGTCGACCGTGATCCAGTCTCCTGCCCGTCGCGCCGCCCGACGCAGCAGCTGCCACGTCCCCTCGGGCTCGACGACGATGGTCCGGTCGAGGAGCCTGAAGCCGAGCCAGCGCGGCTCGAGGATGGGCTCCTGTTCCAGGCGATCGACGAGCAGGAGGACCTCCGCCGGCGCGAAGCCGCGGAGCCCGCGGGCGAGCGAGGAGTAGACGCTGTCGAGGAGCGGCGTACGGACGCCGTGCACGGGGCCGACGCCGGGGGCGACCCGTCTCGTCCCCTCGGCATAGACCGGGTCGGCGAGCCGTTGGAACCCGGCGTCGAGCGCGAGTGCGAATGCGTCCGGGTCGCCGGCGAGCCCCGCCACAGAGCGCCCCAGTTCGCTGGCCGCCGCGCGGTGCCCGAGGACGAACGCCTGCGCGGCCGCCGTCGTTGCGCTCGGCGGACGCTCGGCGATCACGCGTCCCTCCCGCTTCGGCGGGCATCCGCCGTTCCATCCGCGATGGCCACGGTTCCGGGCATAGCGCCTTCTGTCCCCGCGGCGGACAGAGACGGCGCCTGCGTGACGCGCCACCGGCGCACGCCGCCGGGGCCGTCGACCGCACCGCGGAGGCCATACCGGTCGCGAAGCTCGCGCTGGCGATCCGGCGGCGCCGTGACATAGAGCCCCTCCGCCGAGGCGTAGCCCTCGCCGGAGACCGGGTCGATGATGGTCGCGGCGGTTCGGAGGATGCGGCGCCGCGCGTCGATGACGCGTCCCTCGGCCCGGATCGGGACGCCCACCGGGACGGGCCGCCGGTATTCGATCGAGAGCCGTCCCGTGAAGCCGAAGGTCCCGCGCGAAGCCGTCGCCCACGCCATCACCTCGTCGAGGATCGTCGCGAGGATCCCGCCGTGTGCGATCCCCTCCCAACCCTGGAATCTCGGCTCGATCGCGAGCTCGCTCCAGGCCCGGTCCGGCTCCAGGTGGAGCGGCATCCGGATGCCCTGGGCGTTGAGGTCGCCGCACGCGAAGCAACGGTGGGCAGAGAGCTCGAACCGGCCCTCGGTCTCGACAGGCGCAGCGGCCGGGCCGGCGGAAGTCGGCAGGCGGTCAGACGTCAAGGTTGCGCACCTTCCGCGCCTCGGTCTTGATGAAGTCCTTGCGCGGTCCGACCTTCTCGCCCATGAGCATCGTGAAGATCGCGTCGGCCTCGGCGGCGTCCTCGATCTCGGCGCGGAGGAGCGTCCGCGTCTCCGGGTTCATCGTCGTCTCCCAGAGCTGATCGGCGTTCATCTCGCCGAGGCCCTTGAAGCGCTGGACGGAGAGGTTCTTCGCGTTCATCTCCTTGACGATCCGGTCCCGCTCGGCCTCCGACTGCGCGTAGCGGGTCACCTTCCCGGTGCTCACGCGGAAGAGCGGCGGCTGCGCGATGAACAGGTACCCGTTCTGGATGATCTCGGGCATGTGCCGGAAGAAGAAGGTGAGGAGCAGGGTCCGGATGTGGGCCCCGTCCACGTCTGCGTCGGTCATGATGATGACCCGCTGGTAGCGGAGCTTCGAGATGTCGAACGTCTCGCCGATCCCTGCCCCCAGTGCGACGATGAGCGGGCGGACGTTCTCGCTCGAGAGGATCTTGTCGAGCCGAGCCTTCTCGACGTTGAGGATCTTGCCCCGCAGCGGCAGGATCGCCTGGAACCGGCGATCGCGACCGCCCTTGGCCGACCCGCCGGCGGAGTCCCCTTCGACGAGGTAGATCTCGCTCTTCGCGGGGTCGCGCTCCTGGCAGTCGGCGAGTTTGCCCGGCAGGGCTAGGCCCTCGAGCGCGCCCTTCCTGATGACGAGATCGCGCGCCTTCCGCGCGGCCTCTCGGGCCCGCGCCGAGCGCAGGCACTGCTCCAGGATGCGGCGGCCGTCGGTCGGGTTCTCCTCGAGGAACTGGATGATCCCGTCGGTGACCGCCGCGGCGACCTGTGGCGCGACGAAGGCGTTGCCGAGTTTCGCCTTGGTCTGGCCCTCGAACTCGGGATCGGGGAGCTTCACGCTGATGACCGCCGTGAGGCCGTCGCGGACGTCCTCGCCGGAGAGGTTCCCGTCCGAGTCCTTGAGGATGCCCGACTTCCGGGCGTAGTCATTGAGCGACCGGGTGAGGGCGGTGCGGAAGCCGGTGAGGTGAGTGCCGCCGTCGACGGTGTTGATGTTGTTCGCGAACGCGTAGACGTTCTCCGTGAAGCTGTCGTTGTACTGGAGCGCGATCTCGATCTTCGTCGTCCCGTCGGCGCGGTCGACGTAGATGGGCCGATCGTGGAGGACGTCCTTGTTGCGGTTCAGGTGCCGGACGAAGGACATGAGGCCGCCCTCGAAGTAGAACGAGCGCTCGCGATCCACTCGCTCGTCCGTGAGGCGGATCCACAGGCCCTTGTTGAGATAGGCGGATTCGCGCATCCGCTGTGTGATCGTGTCGAACGAGAAGTCCGTCGTCTCGAACACTTCGGGGTCGGCCCGGAAGAACGTCGTCGTGCCGCGGCGGTCGCCCTGGGGGCCGAGCTTCGTCACAGGCATCGTCGGCTTGCCCCGGGCGTATTCCTGCGCCCAGATCGATCCGTCGCGGGCGGACTCGACGCGGAGCCACTCCGAGAGCGCGTTGACCACGCTCACGCCGACACCGTGAAGTCCGCCGGACACCTTGTAGCCACTCCCGCCGAACTTGCCGCCGGCATGGAGGACCGTGTGGACGACCTCGAGCGCGTCCTTCCCGGTCGAGTGCCGACCCACGGGGACGCCACGTCCGTCGTCGACGACGCGGACGGTGCCGTCGGCGAGGATCGTCACGTCGATCCACGTGGCGAAGCCTGCCATCGCCTCGTCGATCGAGTTGTCGACGACTTCCCACACCAGGTGGTGGAGGCCGCGAACGTCCGTCGAGCCGATGTACATGCCCGGCCGTTTCCTGACGGCCTCCAGACCTTCGAGGACCTGGATCGAGCTGGCGCCGTACTCGTCGGAGGCCGACTTGCGCCTGGAGGCCTTCGAAGTGGCCGCTCCCGCCTGGTCGTCCGCGACGCTCCTGCGCTGCGCTTTCTCCGTCACGCGGTCCCTCCGACGAGGCGGTCGAAGAGCCTTGAGAGCTCTTCGTCGCTGTAGTACTCGATGATGATCCGGCCGCCGCGGCGCGAGCGCGCGAGGCTCACCTTGGTCCCGAGGGCGGCCCGAAGATCCGACTCGACGCGCTCGAGCTCGGCGTCCGCTGGGCGCGAACTCCGCCGCGTCGCCGCGCCGGATCCGAGCGCGCCGTCGCGGAGGCGACGAACGAGCTCCTCGGTCTCGCGCACGGAGAGCTCCCGCTCGACGACGACGCCGAGCACGCGCGCCTGGCCCTCGACGGCGAGTCCGGCGAGAGCGCGTCCGTGGCCCTCCGTGATGAGGCCGCCGGCGATGGCCGCCTGGACGTTGGGATCGAGGTCGAGGAGTCGGAGGCTGTTCGCGATCGTGGAACGGGCGCGGCCCATCCGCGAAGCCAGCTGCTCCTGCGTGTACCCGAAGTCGTCGATGAGTTGGCGGAATGCGTGGGCCTCCTCCAGCGGGCCGAGATCCGCACGCTGGAGGTTCTCGACGAGGGCGAGCTCGAGCTGGTCGTGGTCAGCGAGCTGCCGAACGACCGCGGGGATGCGCTCCAATCCGGCGAGACGGCTGGCGCGGACGCGACGCTCGCCCGCGACGAGGCGGTAGCCGTCGAGTGTCTCCGTGACGAGGATGGGCTGGAGGACGCCATGGGCGGCGATCGACTCGGCGAGCTCCCGAAGGCCCTCGTCGTCGAGCGAGGTGCGGGGCTGGTATGGGTTCGGAGCGATCCGGGCGAGGGGGATCTCCGTCGGTGCCGCGATGGCGGTCGGGCGCTGGGGGATGAGCGCTTCCAGGCCTCTCCCGAGTCCGGACGGGTGACGGCCGCCGCGCGCACTCACGACGGGACCTTGGCATGGGGCGCCGGGGGTCGATCCGCCACCAGCCCGACAGCGTCGAGCCCTGCACCGCCGGGCCCACCCGTGGCCGTGCCGGTCTCGGCAGCCGCGGTGCCCTCCTCGGGTGAAAGCGAGCGACCATCGCGCCTGAGAAGCTCGGCCGCGAGGCTCCGATACGCGACGGCGCCGCGAGACTCGGCCTCGTACAGCGCGATCGGCTGCCCGTAGGACGGGGCCTCGGCGAGCCTGACGCTCCTCGGAACGATCGTGTCGAACACGGCCACGCCGAGGTGCCTGCGGACTTCCGCCGCCACCTCGGCCGAGAGGTTCGTCCTCGCGTCGTACATCGTGAGGACGATGCCCTTGATCGCCAGGTCCGGGTTGAGATGGTCGCGGATGAGGTTGATCGTGGCGATGAGCTGACTCAAGCCTTCGAGCGCGTAGTACTCGCACTGGATCGGCACGATGACCGAATCCGCTGCCGTGAGGGCGTTCACCGTGAGGAGCCCGAGCGACGGCGGGCAGTCGAGGAAGACGTAGTCGTAGTCGTCGCCCATCGGCTCGAGCAGTCGAGCGAGGCGGCGCTCGCGCTGACGGAGCGGCGCGAGCTCCACCTCGGCACCGGCGAGCGACATCGAGGAGGGCACGAGGAGCAGGCCTTCGACCGCCGTCGGAATGACGAGCTCCTCGAGGGTCGCTTCGTCGATGACGCCGTCATATACGGACCGCTCCGCCGCTCCCCTGTCCACGCCGAAGCCGCTCGTCGCGTTCCCCTGTGGGTCGAGGTCGATGACGAGGACGCGCTCGCCCGCGAGGGCGAGATACGTGGCGAGGTTGACGACGGTGGTGGTCTTCCCGACGCCGCCCTTCTGGTTGGCGCAGGCGATCGTCTGGCCCATTCAGGGCCCCGTCGAAGGCGCGATCACGATGCCAAATCCTACCATCGGAGACCCCCGGACGGGCATGCCGCAATGGCTGAGGCGGCGGTCGGGGCCATGGTGGTGGGCCGCGGCGATCTCGAGATCGACCCAAGGTCATCGCTGGCTCCATGGAGGGTCGGGGTGATCGGGCTTGTTTCACGTGCAACAGCAGGGCGGCGTGTCGTCGTGGACGCGGCCGTCGCCCTCCGGCGGCCCGGCCATGACCCACGAGCGCGCCGACGGCTTCGTGCCGGGACGGCAGTCGGCGATGCCCCGCGCGGCCATGACCCACGCGCGCGCCGACGGCTTCGTGCCGGGACGGCAGTCGGGGGCGTGAGCTGGAGAAGCGACGCGTGCTCCATTGAAGAGGTGCGTCGGCTCGAGGGCCGGCCGCTGCGGTGTCGTGCCGGCGTGTTTCACGTGAAACAACGCGACGGAGCCACAGAAGAACGCCAGCGGCGCAAGCACGCGCTCGTGATCACGCCGACCCGCCCGCCCTCCTCGCGGGTAGTTGCTGAGGCAACTACCCGCGAGGCAGGACAGCGGCGGAGCCCGCACCAGTCGATGGGCCCCATGGTTCCCCGAGGTGACTTCCTCGGCCTCGCGCGGAGTCGCGGTTTCGTGCGCGTGAGCGGGCGTGTCAGCCTCTGCGCGGGAGGGAACACTTCCGCGCCAACCTCAAGCCCGGCGACAGCGCGCTGCGTGCGACTGATGCCCGTCGCGACCGCGTCTGCCGCCCGCATCCCGCCGGCATCGGAACCGGCGTGGTGCGAACGTACCGAACCTCGACGGGGCGCCACGGCGTGCACCGCCGGCATAGGAACGGGCGGGGCGCTCGCGTGCCGTGACCCGCTGTCTCCCTGCAAGCGAAAGCCGCCGCCGGCCATGCCATTGCTCGTTCACCCGGTCACTCGTATCATCGGTGGGGAGCCCACCGAGGCCCGTCGTCACGCGCGGGCGCCGCGGTCGGGCCGTCGTCACGAGAGGTCCGACCGCCCCATGAGCCTCGCTCTCGCGGCGGTTGCTGCCGTCGCTGCGGCGCTCCTGCAGTCGAGCGTCGTGCCGTTCGTCGAGATCGGTGGTGCCTCGCCCGACCTCGTCCTGATCGTCGTCCTCCTATGGGCCGCGTTCGGCGGGCTCGACGGTGCCATGCTCGCCGCCTTCCTTGGTGGGATCGTCGTCGACGCGCTCATGCTCAGGCCGCTCGGGTCGACCTCGTTCGCGCTCCTCATCGCGGCGGGAGCGATGTCGCCCGTGGGTCGGCTCGGCACGCGCGCTCGGCTGCCGATCGTCGTCGCCGCCGCCTTCGGCCTGGCCTTCTTGACGGCGCTCCTCGAATTCCTCGTGTATGGTGCCCTTGCCGGCCCGATCCCGGCGCCGGATCCCATCGGATCCGTGCTCCCCGACGCGATCTACACGACCGCGCTCTTCATCGTGGCGCTCCCGATCGTCGTCGCCCTCCATCGCCGGTTCGGCGAGCAGGAGCGGGTAGCCTGGTGAACGACGCCTTTCTTCCCAACGACGCTGCGCGCTCGCGCCGCCCGATGCGATTCCTCGCGTTCGGGGTGGCTGTGGCGCTCGTCGTCGGGGCGCTCACCATCCGGCTCGTGTTCCTGCAGATCCAGCAGGCTCCTGCATACGAGGCGCTCGCCGAGGCCAACCGGACCGCCACCGCCGCGCTGCCGAGCACCCGCGGCGTCGTCTACGACAGCGCTGGTCGCCCGCTCGTCCGCAATGTCCCGACCTGGTCGGTCAAGATCCGACCGGCCGATCTCCCGTACTCGCAGCGCGAGGCCATCGTCGCCCGCCTCGCGGAGCTCCTGGAGCTCACGCCCGCGGAGATCAACCTCCGGATCGAGAGCAACCCCGGCTCGCGCTTCGACCTGGCGCGCGTCAAGAACGACGTCCCCGAATCGATCGCCCGGATCATCGCCGAGGAGCGGCTCAAGCTCCCGGGCGTCGAGGTGGTAGTCGAGTCGCGCCGCGACTACATCTACGGCCCCCTGCTCTCGCAGGTCATCGGCTTCACCGGTGCGATCGACCCGGGGCAGCTCGCCGACCTCGAGGCGAAGGGCTACCTGCCGGATGACCTCGTCGGGAAGGCGGGCGTGGAGTCCCAGTACGAGACCGCACTGCGCGGTGTCTACGGTGTCCAGGAGGTCGAGCGCGACGCCACCGGGCGGACGATCCACGTGCTCCAGACGGCGAGCGAGCCGAAGCCCGGCGAATCCCTCGTGTTGTCGATCGATCTCAAGGAGCAGCGCTACGCGCAGAAGGCGCTCGAGTGGGGCCTCAAGGCCGCCGGAGTGCGCCGCGGCGTTTTCGCAGTCATGAACCCGCAGAGCGGCGAGATCCTCGCCCTCGTGAGCCTCCCGACGTACGACGACAACCTCTTCGCCAAGGGGATCTCCGACAAGGACTTCCAGGCGCTCATGCAGGACAAGGACACGCCGTTCGTCAACCACGCCATCGCGGAGCAGTACCCTCCCGGCTCCACGTACAAGCTCGTGACCGGCACCGGCGCACTCGCGGACGGCAAGCTCACGCGGACCTCGACGGTCCTTTCGAAGCCGTTCGTCCAGATCGGGCCGGACAAGTACTGGGACTGGAATCACACGGGCTGGGGCCCGCTGAACATCATCGAGGGGTTCGGCCACTCGAGCGACACGTTCTTCTACCAGGTCTCCCAGATGCTCGGGATCGAGCGCCTCGCGTACTGGGCCAAGCAGTTCGGCTTCGGCGCTAAGACGGGCATCGACCTGCCGGGCGAGGTCCCCGGCCTCGTTCCGACGAACCAATGGAAACAGGACACCTTCGGCCAGGGGATCTTCCCGGGGGAGACGCTCCAGGCCGGCATCGGCCAGGGGTTCGACGTCGCGACGCCGCTGCAGGTCCTCAATGCGTACGCCGCTCTCGCGAACGGCGGCAACCTCTACCAGCCCCAGGTCGTCCGCGAGATCCTCGCGGCCGATGGGACGGTCGTGCGGGGCTTCCAGAGGAAGCTCATCCGGAAGCTCAACGTGAAGCCCGTCCACCTCGAGACGATGCGACTGGCCGCCCGCCGTGTCTCGACGATCCGGCACACGTACAACGTCGTGGACATGCCGATCGTCGTCGCGGGAAAGACCGGGACCGCCGAGTTCGGCGTCAAGGACAAGGAGGGGCGCCTGCCGTTCCACACGTGGTACGCGGGCTTCGTCTCCAAGAGCGGCAACGTGACCAAGCCGGACTCGCAGCTCGCGTTCGTCGCCTTCGTGTATGGCGCGAACACTGTCGGCAATGCCGCCACCGAGGTCGCCAAGTACTACCTGCAGCTACACTACGGGATCGAGAAGGACTACAGGATCCCGTCGCTCCTCGTGCGCGGCAACTTCTACGGGGACTGATGCAGCGATCTGACCCGACCGTGACGGCAGCAGGTTGGAGGCCCAGCTGATGGGCGTCCTTCGGGCGGAGCCCGCGCGACTCGGCGTGGCCTCGCGCGCGGTCGGCAGCGCGTGGAAGGCGTTCGACTGGCAGCTCACCGTCTACGCGCTCATGCTCATGACGTTCGGCCTCGTCATGGCGTACAGCAACAGCGTCCACGATGGGACTTCGCCGTTCTCCTGGGGGACCACGTTCACCCGCGGGCTCATGTGGGCGGCGATCGCGATCGTCGCGTTCACGCTCGCGACGGCGTTCGACTACAAGTGGCTCAAGACGTTCGCGTGGCCGCTCTACGGCGTGAACATCGGGCTGCTGATCCTCTCGCTCGCGATCGGTGACGGGGTGGGGAACAGCTCGCGCTGGGTCACGATCCCGGTCATCGGGCTCCAGTTCCAGTTCAGCGAGCTCGCGAAGATCCTCATGATCATCGTCCTCGCCCGGTACCTGAGCGCCGGGGAGGCACGGCTCGACTCGCTGTCCACGATCCTCGGCGCCTGCCTCCTCACCGCCCCCGTCGTCGTCCTCGTCATGCTCCAGCCGGACCTCGGGACATCGCTCGTCCTCGTGGCGATCCTCGCCGGCATGCTCTTCATGTCGGGTGCGAGCCTGCGCTGGCTCGCCGTGCTCACCGCTGCGACCATCGCCTGCGTCCCGCTGGCGTGGAACTTCGTCCTCCACGACTACCAGAAGGCCCGGCTCATCAGCTTCCTCGACCCGACGAGCGACCCGCAGGGTTCGGGCTACCACCTGCTCCAGTCGCAGATCGCGGTGGGTGCGGGGGGCCTCCTCGGCAAGGGCCTGACGAACGGGACGCAGAACCAGCTCGACTTCCTGCCGGTCCAGACGACCGACTTCGTCTTCGCGATCCTCGCGGAGGAACTGGGGTTCCTCGGAGCCCTCGTGGTATTCGCGCTGTTCGCGGCGCTCCTCTGGCGGATCCTCTCGTCCGCGTGGAGCGCGCGCGACCCGTTCGGGGCGATGGTGGGCGCCGGGCTCGCCGCGATGATCCTGTTCCAGCTCATGGTGAACGTCGGGATGGTCATCGGGATCATGCCGATCACCGGCGTCCCGCTCCCGTTCATCACGCATGGTGGCGCCTCGCTCATCAGCCTCGCCGTGGGCCTCGGGATACTCCAGAGCATCAACCTCCGGCAGGGCCGCGCGGAGTGGTGACGCCGCGTCCCGAAAGGACCGGCGTCGGCGTCCCAGCTTCGGCGCCGGCGTCCGTCTCCACGCCGGCGTCCGTCCGCGCGCAGGCGCCTGCCCCCGTACCGGCCGATCGGATGGACCGTGTCCTCTCACGGGTCGGCAAGCCCGCCCGGTACACCGGTGGCGAGTGGAACAGCATCCTCCGGGACTGGACGACGACGCCGCTGCGCTGGTGTCTCGCGTACCCCGACCTCTACGAGATCGGCATGAGCAACCTCGGGCTCAAGATCCTCTACGAGGTGCTCAACGACCGCGACGGGACGCTCGCCGAGCGGTGCTTCGCGCCGGGGGTCGATCTCCAGGATGAGCTGCGAGCGCAGGGCCTCCCGCTCTGGAGCCTCGAGACGAAGCGGCCGCTCGCGGCGTTCGACGTCGTCGGCTTCAGCCTCGGCTATGAGCTCATCGTGACGAACCTCCTCGCGATGCTCGACCTCGGCGGGATCGGGCTCGCCACCGCGGAACGCGCGGACGCCGAGCCGCTCGTCATCGCCGGCGGGACGACGACGCTCAACCCCGAGCCGCTGGCCGACCTCCTCGACGCGATCGTCCTCGGGGAAGGGGAGGACGTCGTCGCGGAGATGAGCGTCCTCCTCGAGCGCATCGGGTGGACCGATCGGACACTGGGGTCCGAGGGCGAGCTTCGCCGCGGTTCCACGCGGCGCGAGGCGCTCCGGGCGCTCGCGACGATCGACGGCGTCTACGTCCCGTCGCTCTACCGGCCGATCCACCACGCGGACGGGCGTATCGATCGGATCGAGCGCCTGGACCCCGATGTCCCGGCGACGGTGGCCCGCCGCATCGTCGCCGACTTCGAGACGAACGTTCGGGGGATCCGCCAGGTGGTGCCCAACGTGCCCATCGTCTTCGACCGGGCCCAGGTGGAGGTCATGCGCGGCTGCACGCGCGGCTGCCGCTTCTGCCAGGCCGGGATGCAGTTCCGGCCCCTCCGGGAGCGCACGCCCGAGGTCGCCATCGCTGCGGCGGACGCGATCATCGCCTCGACGGGCTACGAGGAGATCGGCCTCACGAGCCTTTCGACCGCCGACTACACGTTCGTCGCGGAGGTGGCGAGCGAGATCCGCTCGCGCCACCCCGACGTCAACGTGACGATCCCGAGCACGCGCGTCGACGCGTTCACCGTGGACCTGACGGACGCGCTCGGCGCGACACGCCGATCCGGGTTCACCTTCGCGCCCGAGGCGGGCAGCCAGCGGATGCGCGACGTCATCAACAAGGGCGTGAGCGACGACGAGATCGCGCGCTGCGCGGACCTCGCCTTCAGCCGCGGCTGGAGCACGCTGAAGTGCTACTTCATCATCGGGCTGCCCGGCGAGACGATGGACGACGTACTCGGCATCGCGGCGATCTGCCGGCGTCTCCTCGCGGTCGGGCGTCGCCACCATGGCGACCGGGCGCAGGTGAAGGCGAACGTGAGCACGTTCGTCCCCAAGGTGCTCACGCCGTTCATCTGGGATGGCCAGGACCCACGCGACGTCATCCTCGCGAAGGTCGCGGCACTCCGCGGCGCCCTCCGTGGGAAGGGGCTCGACCTTTCGTGGGACGACCCGGACGCCAGCCTCCTCGAGGCGGCGTTCAGCCGGGGCGACCGGCGGCTGGGCGCGGTCGTGCGGCGAGCGTGGGAGACGGGGGCAAGGTTCGACGCGTGGAACGAGCACTTCCGCTTTGACCTGTGGATGGAGGCGTTCGCGGAGGAGGGACTCGACGCGGCGTGGTACGCGCAGCGGGACATCCCGCTCGACGAGCACCTGCCATGGGAGCATCTCGACGGAGGCGTCACGACGACGTTCCTCCAGCGCGAGTGGACGCGCTCGCGAGAGGCGCACACGATCCCCGACTGCCACTGGGACGCGTGCCTTGACTGCGGGATCCCCGACGCGACCGGGTTCGCCTGCAAGACCGGCGAGGCGGGTCCGCGCACGATGCTCGTGACGGTCGACCCGCTCTCTGCCGACGCGGACGGGCTGGCGGGGCGCCGGTGGAGGTACTCGGGGCCGCCCGGCGATCCCCGGCGAGCCGGCATCGACGGGCGGCCCGCGGCGTCCCCGGACGAGGCGGTCGTCGCGACGCGCGGCGCCTGACGCCGGGGCGCCTGACGCCGGGGCGCCTGACGCCGGGGCGCGGGGAGAGAGCGGTCAGTCGACGGGCGCGGAGCTCGGCCCTCCAGGGTGCGGCGCCGCGAGGGCCCTGGCGAGGTCGCTCTCGTGGTCGGAGAGCCGTCGGAAGAAGTAGCGGTAGACGTCACGCGCCGCGGCCGCGATCGGCACCGCGAGGATCGCCCCGAGGAGGCCGTACACGGCGCCCCCGAGGACCAGCACGAAGAGCACCGCCGCCGGGTGCAGCTCCACGGCGTCACCCTGGATCTTGGGGACGAGGAACGTGTTCTCGACCTGCTGGACGGCGAGGTAGAGGACGAACACGGCCAGGACCGCGACGGGCGAGACGGTCGCCGCGAGGATGACCGCCGGTATCGCGCTGATGATCGGCCCGATGATCGGCAGGAGCTCGAGGACGCCGGCGACGACGGCGAGGATCACCGCGAAACGGGCGAAGACCGGGTCGACGAACACGCCGAGCAGGAGGAGCCCGACGAGCGTAGCGAGCCCGACGACGCTGCCGAGGACGAGCTGTCCGCGGACCCACCTGCCGAGGACGGCCTGGACGATCCCGGCGACGGCGAGCACGTCCGTGCGCCACGGCGGGGGCAGCGACTCGCCGAGGCCGCCCGTGATCGTGGGCCGGTCCTTGACGACGTAGAAGACCCAGACGGGGACGATGAGGAAGCCGACGAATGCCCCGAGGAGCGAGAAGAGCGACCGGACGAACGGCAGGAAGATCGACGGGTCGATCCCGGCGAGGATCTCGTCGAGGTGCGCCAGCGTGTCTGCGAGCCGGGCGACGACATCGGGTGGGGGCCCGGTGCCCGCGAGCAGCGCGATGAGCTGGTCGCGGGCACCGGGCTCC
>JBAWVU010000005.1:0-27837 GCA_037147135.1 Chloroflexota bacterium | reverse complement strand
CTCCCTCCCCCCTCCCTCCCCCCCCCGGGGGGGATCGAGGCTGCGGATCCTCCGGTGAGCCTCCGTCGACCGTCGTGTGATCCTCGCGAGACCGCCGTGTGATCGTCGGCGGTCATGGTGCGACGCATGCTGCCTGCATCGCACGCGCCGATCGGACGATCGGTCCTCGGCCTCGACGGCCTCGCCCGGTTCGCGGCCCGGCTCGTGGACCTCGCGCTCGCGCCGTCGTGCGCCGGCTGCGGGCGGGAGGGGGCGTCCCTGTGCGACGCGTGCGCGACGGTCCTCCTCGGGCGCGTCGACGTCGCGCCGGGCCTGCCGGTCGGGATGCCGTCGGACGTGCCGCTGCCGCTCGTCGCCCTCGAATGGTGCGTCCCGTACGCGGGCCTCGGCCGCCGCGCGATCCATGCGCTCAAGTACGGCGGCGAGCGCCGGCTCGCGGAACCCCTCGGGATGGCGCTCGCCGCCCGGTGGCGCGGCGCGGGACTCCGGGCGGACGTGATCGTGCCCGTGCCGGTCCACGCCGACCGGCTCCGCGAGCGTGGGTTCGACCAGGCCGAGGCGCTCGCGCGCGTGGCGGCGGCGGGCCTCGGCCTTCGCTGCGTGCCCGTGCTCGAGCGCCGACGCGCGACGCGGCGGCAGTCAGAGCTGGGTCGGTCGGCGCGGTCGGCGAACGTGGCCGGGGCATTCGCGGTCCGGCCCGCTGCGACACGCGCGGTGGCAGGCAAGGTCGTCCTTCTCGTGGACGACGTGGCGACGACCGGCGCGACACTGCGGGCGGCCGCTGTCGCGCTCATGGACGCCGGGGCGATGGCCGTGGCGGCGCTCACCGTGGCGCGCGAGCGGTGACGGGACGGGCCTTCGCGTGACCACACGGGACGCCGCGCGACTTCACGGGGACTTCACGGCACTCCGCGTGACTTCACGGGACTTCCGGCACCGCCCGGCACGACCATCCGGCGCTGGTCGGCCGCCCCCCGCCCGAGCCTATACTCGGTCCGTGTCATCGGCCCGAGCGGCGCGCGACCACGTTGGATCCCCCGACGCGGCGCGCGCCGTTCCGTCCACGGGAGGTCATCCGTGAGGACGATCGTCAAGGGCAAGAACTACGACGTGCCGGAACACGTGCGCATGTACGCCGAGCGCAAGATGGCTCGGCTCGAACGCTTCCTCGACGACCGCACGGACGCGATCGTCGAGCTGTCGACCGAGAAGCATCGGAGCGCCCAGGACTCGTGGATCGTCTCGGTCACCCTCGTCGTGAACGGGGAGACGCTCCGGAGCACGGCGGCCGGTCCCACGCACGAGGCCGGCATCGACGAGGTGGTCGACAAGATCGAGCGACGCGCGGTCGACCACCGTGAGAAGCCGCGCTCGGGCCGCGTCCGGCCGGCCGAGGAGAAGGAGCTCCTGCGCACGATCGCCGACGGGACGTCGACCGGCGAACGCGACCGCAAGGTGGTGAAGACCAAGCGATTCGCGATCGAGCCGATGTTCGAGGAGGACGCGATCGAGCGGATGGAGGAGCTCGGACACGACTTCTTCGTCTTCGTGAATGGCGAGTCCGAGCGGATCGCCGTCCTCTACCGGCGCGACGACGGTGACTACGGCCTCATCGAGCCGGTCGTCGGCGGTCAGTACACGACCGGCAAGTCCCACAAGTCGAAGAAGGCCTGACGCCCGCGCGGCGAGTCATTGTCACCTTGCGGGCCGGCGGTACTCGCCCCCGGCGCGGGTGAGCCACCCCGAGTCCACGAGGTACCGTCGCAGCGCCGCGACGTCTGCGTGCCTGGGCGCGAGCAGCGCGTTCACCTCGGGCTCGGTGTAGGCGCGGTCCTCGACGAAGCAGGCGTCGAGCAGCCAGCGGAGGACGATGCGCTTCTTCCGCTCCCGCGCCGGGATGGAGGCGAGGCCCCCGTCGCGGACGAACGCGCGGAGGGTCCGCGAGGCGAACAGCGGATCCTCCCCGAGGGCTGAAGCGAGCGCGACGACGGCCGGCGCGTTGGCCGCGCTCGAGGGATCTGCCGGCTCGCGGCGCGGGGAGGCAGCGGCCGAGCGATCGGGCGGCTCGCGACGCGCGTTGGCCGCGCTCGAGGGATCTGCCGTCTCGCGGCGCGGGGAGGCGGCGGCCGGGGGATCCACGCGCCGAGGCTACCACACGATACGATGCGACCCGACCCCACGCTCCCGCGAGGATCGATGACCGCGACCCCCACCCGGCTCCCGGACGGCCGTCCGCTCGGCGCCCACCTCCCGCTCGCCGGCGGGATGGTCCGCGCCGTCGACCGGATCGTCGAGATCGGCGGCGGGGCGCTCCAGGTCTTCAGCGACAACCCGACCGCCTGGCGACGCCGGGCGGAGCCGCCCGCGGAACAGGCGGCGTTCCGCGCCCGGCTGGAGGAGCTCGGGGTCGGACCGATCGCGATCCACGCCCCGTACCTCGTCAACCTCGCCGGACCGGACGAGGAGCTCTACCGGCGCTCGGTGGAGATCCTCGCGAGCGAGCTGGCCGTCGCGCCGGGGTTCGGGGCACGCTACGTGAACGTCCACGTCGGGTCCCACCGCGGGGTCGGGCGCGACGCGGGGATCGCCCGCCTCGGGGAGGGGATCGAACGGGTCTTCGACCTCTCCCCTGCCGGCGAGGACGCGCCGCTCCTCGTGCTCGAGAACTCGGCCGGGGGCGGCTTCGCGGTCGGCACGACCGTCGAGGACCTTGCCGCGGTAGTCGACGCCGTGGCCGCGCGCGGCGTGGACACCTCGCGGATCGGGTTCTGCCTCGACACGGCCCACCTGTGGGGATATGGGTACGACATGGCCGACCCCGGGGCGATCGACGAGCTCCTCGCCCGCATCGACGCGCTCCTCGGACTCGACCGCATCGCGATGGTCCACCTCAACGATTCGAAGGCGGAGCGCGGATCCCGGTACGACCGCCACGAGCATCTCGGCGCCGGGCGGATCGGCGTCGCGGGGCTCGGCCACTTCCTCGGCCATCCGGCCCTCGCGCGCGTCCCCCACTTCCTCGAGACTCCCGGGATGGAGGAGGGCTACGACGCGCTCAACGTGACGAACGCGCTGCGGATCGCTGCCGGGCTCCCGATCGAGCCGGTCCCTCCGGAGGCGATGGTCGTGCGCGGTGCCCGCGGACGGACGCCCCCTGGCTGAGCAGGTGCCCGGGCCGGCCATCGCGGCCGTCGAGCCCGGCACGGGGGCCATCGGAGGGGCGGCTCGCCCGACCCGCGCGGAGCTGCTCGCGCTCGGGGCCGTGCTTGCGCTCGGGGCGGTCCTCCGGTTCGCGTGGCTGCCGACGCGCGGCCAGTTCGACGCCGACCAGGGCCACGACATGCTCGTCCTTCGCGGGATCGTCACCGATGGCGTCCTGCCACTCCTCGGGCCGCCGACGTCGGTGGGTGCCGGCCATCATGGCGCGCTCTACTACTACCTGCTCGCGCCGGCGGCGGCCCTGAACGGCGCCGCGGACCCCGTTCCCGTCGTCGCGTTCATCGCGCTCCTCGGGATCCTCGCGGTCGGGCTCACGTGGTGGCTCGCGCGATCGATCGCCGGCCCGGTCGCCGGGATCGTGGCTGCGCTCGTCCTCGCGGTCTCGGCCACGTCGGTCGAGTCCTCGACCTTTCTCTGGAACCCGAACCCGATCCCGGCGGCGAGCGCGCTCGCGCTCGTCGGGGCGCGCCTCGCATGGATGCGCCGGAGCGCCCGCTGGTGGCTCGTCGCCGCCCTCGGGACGATGATCGCCATGCAGTGCCACTGGCTCGCGAGCCTGCTCGTCCCGCCACTCGCGGCGCTCTGGGTCGCCGACGTCCGGCGCGCCGGGCCCGGCACGCCGAGGCGCGCGCTCCTCGCGGCGGGCGCGGGGTCGCTCGTCGTCCTCGCCATCGGCTTCGTCCCGCTCGTGATCCACGAGGCGCAGACCGGGGGCGAGGACGTGCGCGCCATCGCGGCCTGGGTCGCGGGCGGGGGCACTCCTGCCTCCGTGGCGGCCCCCACGCGCGTCCTCGTCGCGTTCCTCCGCACGATCGGGTGGCCGCTCGGGGGCCTTATCACCGACGCCCCGGTCGCGAACGCGCTCGCGTTCGTCCTCGTGGCAGCGATCGTCGCGTGGCGCTCGATCCTCGGGCGCGGTGACGAGCGCGCGATGGTGGTTTGGCTCGGCGGGACGCTCGCGTTCGCTGCCGTCACCCTCGGCCTGCTCTTCCCGAGCTCGACGGTCGTGGCGCCGCTCCTCCCCGTCGATCACTACCACGCGTTCCTCGACCCGGTCGTCGCCACGATCGTCGGGATCGGCGTCGCGGCGCTCGCGCGGGCGGGGCGCGATGCGCCCGTGGGGCGACCGGCGCGCCTGCTCGGACCGGCGGCGGCCGTCGCGGTCGTGGCGGTCATCGTGGGGTGGAACGCCCTCCACATCCCTCCGCCGGTGAGTCCGCTCGGGGACTGGAAGGCCGCGCGCACGGCCGCCGACCGGATCATCGCGGACGCGGGCCCGGACGGGGAGATCGGGCTCGCCTGGCTGCCGGGCATCAAGTCGAGCGACGCGCTCGGCTACCCGCTCACCGTCGCGGGTCGGCCGCCCGCGGACCCGGCGACGGCACAGGTCGTCGTCATAGCGTGCGACGACCTGTTCGTCGACGACTGCGCCGGGGCAGCCGAGCGGCGGGCGCTCGATGCCGTGGGAGGCGTCGACGCGTTCGACGAGGTCGACCGGTTCTTACCCTCGGCGGGCCGGACGGTGACCGTCTACGTGCGTCGAACGCCGCACTAGGCTCGCCGGCGGCCCGTGCGCCCGCGCTACTCGGTCCGGCGGCCCTGCGCCGCGATGGAGGGGATCGCGAGGCGCGTGAGCCCGCGCTACTCGCTGCGGCGGCCCTGCGCGACGGAGGGGACCGCGAAGCGCGTGCGGCCCGCCTGGAGCGAGCGGCGCGCGTCGGCGGTGCCGTGACCGTTGCCGTTGTTCGACCCGACGAGGAACGGTCGCTGGAGAGGTGCCGTCTCGCCGGCACGCGTCACACGGGCGACGGCTCCCCGCAGCCGGCGGATCCGCGCGGAGAGGTACGTCTCCATGATGTGGCGGACGTCGGCCTCGTCGAGCGTCTCGTCGGCGCGGAGCGCGTACTCGACGCGCGCGACCGGGTTCGTCGGCGCCTGCTGGAGGACCCCCAGGTACTGCGTGGGCTCCTGGTCCTCCCGGAGCTCGCGGAGTCCCCTGGCGAGCTTCGTCGCCGTCTCGAGCGAGGGCGTCCGGTCTCCGCGGATGAGCCGCGAGATCGTGGAGTGATCGACGCCCGACTGCTGTGCGAGCTGCCGCTGCGACATGTGCTTCACCCGAAGCTGCGCACGCAGCCACTCGTTGAACGGGCGTCCATTCTGGCCGTCGATCATGGGATCCCCTTCGTCGGTCGTGCCGCCCCCGGGCGACATCCCCACTATGCGATGACTGAACGCACCGGGAAATGAGAAGGTGGTACCGAGCCGGGTGACGACGGAGTACGGGTGGGGACCGGTACATCCGGCGGCGACGCCTCGCGGCGGCCCCTCGCCGGCCCCTCGCCGGACCCTCGCCGCGGCCCCTCGCAGCGGCCAGGGTCGCGGCGCCGTGTGCCCCGGGGACGGGCCGTCAGGCCGCCGGCGTGGCGCCCGCGGCAGGAGCCGACGCGGGTCGGTCGGCACCCTCGCCGGGGTTCTCGTTCACGCACCAGATGCCGCGGCCCCGCCGGATGGGCAGGACCGCGTAGGCGACCGAGCCGAGCACGATGATCGAGAAGACGCTGATCATGCGGTCGACGAGCGCGATCGTCGTGGCCTCCTGGAGCGGGACCCCATACGCGGCCGTGAGGACGCCGACCACGCCGAGCTCGACGATCCCGAGGCCGGCCGGGCTCAGCGGCACCGCCGTCAGGAGCGATCCGACGAGCGCGACGAACACGGCACCGGAGATGCCGATGGACACGTCGGGGAAGCCAAGGGCGAGGATGACGAAGTAGAGGCGGAAAGCCTCGGTCATCCAGATGAGCACGGTCACGACGAGGAGCCGCGGCAGCGCGCGGATCCCGACCCCGCCGAAGACCCCCTCCTCGAACCGGTCGTAGAGATCGAGGAAGCGCTGCGGGACCGGGAGCCGCTGGAGGACCCGGCGCCCGAAGCTGCGCATCGTGACCAGGCCGATCGCGAGCACGACGATGACGCCGATGCCGAGGACCACGACGAACTGCATCGACGGCGGAAGCCCGCTTCGGAAGCTCCAGAAGCCGGCCGCCAGCCCGAGGATCGCGATGACGAAGAGGTCGAGGATGCGCTCGATGAAGACGGTCCCGAAGGTCCGCGAGAGTGACACGGGCGCGTTGGCCTTGAGGAGGTACGCGCGGTAGACGTCGCCGAGCTTGGCCGGGACGAGGCAGTTGACGAGCCACGACAGGAAGATGATCTGCGTCCCGTCGCTCGTCCGGATCCTCACGTGCGTCCCGCGGAGGAGGAGGATCCAGCGATACCCGCGCAGCGGGAAGCCGATGTAGTAGACGACGCACGCCGCGAGGAGGAGCCACGGGTTCGCGGCCCGGATGGCGGCGAAGAGCTCCTCGAAGTTGATGTTGAGGACGATGCGGAAGACGAGGACGAGGAGGACCACCGGCAGGACGAGCGAGACGATCGTCCGCGGCTGACGGAGACGCCGTGCGAGGGAGACCTGGTCCGACGTGATCTCGCGCTCGAGGGCGGCGGGGTCCTCGTAGAGCTCCTCCTCGAGATGGAGCGGGCTCTGCAGCACCGGCTCCGCAGGGCTCGGCGCTGCAGAGCGATCCCCGCCGGCCCCGCCGTCGTCGGCCCCGTCGGCGGCGGCCGGGCGCGGGTCGAGCTCGTCGCTCATCGGCCTGCGCCGTCGTCGGCGTCGGCGTCGGCGTCGGCGGCTGCCCCGGGTCGCACGCGGCGCACGCCGCGGAGGCGCTGCACGAGCTTGGCGACCGGCGTCACCCCCCGGACGAAGTATGTCGCCCGCCCGGTCGCGAGCTGCACGGTCGGGAGCGCCGCGAGGAGCCCGGCGGGCGTCGACGGATCCCCGGTCAGCAGCGTGGATGCGACCGCGACCTCGAGGATCGTGTGCGCGTCGGAGACGGCCACGCCCGGGAGCCCGTGCTCGGCTGCGAACGCGGCGGCCTTCTCGTTGCCGTCGGAGAGCATGACGCGCGCGTTGAAGGCCTCGACCCAGTCCACGAGCAGGGCGAGCGACGCGAGGCCCTCGTCGCGCAGGAGCGAGTTGCGGTGGCTGTCGAACGGGTGCGGGATGCCGACGAGCCCGCCCTGCTCCCGTACGGCGGCGATCGTCTCGGCGACGGACAGCCCGGGCGGGACCGCCCGCTCGAGGTAGACGCAGATGAGATCGCCGGCCGCGGTCTTGACCTCCTCGCCGACCAGCACGACGAGCCCGTCGGGCGCGCGGTCACGGGCCTCGAGGGCGCCATCGATCGTGTCGTGGTCCGTGATGGCGATGTGGGTGAGACCGCGGGCGTGCGCGGCGCGCACGACGTCCGCCGGCGACGAGAGCGAGTCGAAGCTCGCCCGGGTATGGCAGTGCAGGTCGATGAACGCGCGCGACCCGCCCGTCATCTTCCGGGCCTCAGACCTTCTGCACGAGCGACTTCTTGAAGAAGTCGAAGTGCTCCAGCGCGAGGCCGGTCCCCATCGCGACGCAGTTGAGCGGGTTCTCGGCCACGTGGCACGGGACGCCGGTGACCTGGGTCAGGAGGCGGTCGAAGCTGCGCAGGAGCGCCCCGCCGCCCGACATGACCATCCCCTTGTCGATGATGTCGCTCGAGAGCTCCGGGGGCGTCTGCTCGAGGACCTGGCGGACCGCGGTGACGACGGATTGCAGCGGCAGCTCGATCGCCTCCATGACCTCCGAGCTCGTGATCGGGATCGTCCTCGGAAGCCCGGCGATGAGGTCGCGGCCTCGCACCTCCATCTGGAGCTCACGCTCCAGAGGCAGCGCAGTCCCGATCTGGATCTTCACGTCCTCTGCCGTGCGCTCGCCGACCATGAGGTTGTACTTCTTGCGGATGTAGCTCGCGATCGACTCGTCGAAGCGGTTCCCGCCGATCCGGAGGCTCTGGCTCACGACGATCCCACCGAGGCTGATGACGGCGATCTCGGTCGTCCCGCCCCCGATGTCGATGACCATGTTCCCCGACGGGCTGCTGATCGGGACGTTCGCGCCGATCGCGGCGGCGAGCGGCTCCTCGATGAGGTACGCCTCGCGGGCGCCCGCCTTGAGCGCCGCGTCGCGGACCGCCCGCTTCTCCACGCTCGTGACGCCGGCCGGCACGCTGATCATGACCTCGGGCTTGCTGAACCCGAAGGAGCCGCGCGTCGCGCGGCCGATGAAGTAGCGGAGCATCGCCTCGGTGATGACGTAGTCGGCGATGACGCCGTCCTTCATGGGGCGGATGGCGGTGATGTTGCCGGGCGTCCGCCCGATCATCTCCCGGGCCTCCTCGCCCACGGCGACGATGCGGTTGTCCTCGCTCACCGCGACGACGGAGGGTTCCTGGATGACGATGCCCCTGCCCTTGACGTAGACGAGGACGTTCGCAGTGCCGAGGTCGATGCCGATCTTCATGCGGGGGTGACGTGATCCTCCGGGAGACGCTCGATCCGGGCGCCGAGATCGAGGAACTTGCGCTCGATGTTCTCATACCCCCGCTGAACGTGGTGCGCGCCGTGGATGACGGAGGTCCCCTCGGCCACGAGAGCCGCGAGGATGATCGATGCGCCGGCCCGCAGGTCGCCGATCTCGAGCTCCCGCCCGTGGAGTCGCGCCGGGCCGTCGATCTCCGCGTGATGCCGGTCCAGGACGCGCACCGTCGCCCCCATCCGTGCGAGGCCCGAGAGCCACTCGAGGCGATCCTCGAAGATCGTCTCGTCGATCCGGCTCGTGCCCGTCGCCTGGGAGAGGAGCACCCCGGTCGGCGGTTGGAGGTCGGTGGCGAACCCCGGGTACGGCGCCGTCGCGATGTGTGCCGCGACGTACGCGCCGCTCCCGAGCGGGGCGCCCCGGACCTCGATGCGGTCCCGCGTGCACGACGTGGAGACGCCCATCGACGAGATGGCGTCGAGGAAGGCGCCGAGGTGCTCGCAGTCGACGCCCTCGACGGCGACATCGCCACCGGTGATCGCGGCCGCGACGACGAACGTGCCGGCCTCGATGCGGTCGGGCAGGACTCGGTGCTCGGTGCCGCGGAGCCGTCGGCGACCTTCCACCTCGATCGTGTCCGGCGCGGTCCGCTCGACCTCCGCGCCCATCGTGCGGAGCATCTCGATGAGGTCGTCGGTCTCCGGCTCCTGCGCCGCGGGCCGGATCACCGTGTGTCCCTCGGCGAGCGTGGCAGCGAGGATGGCGTTCTCGGTCCCCATGACGGTGACGAACGGGAACTCGACGAGCCCGCCGCGGAGGCGCCCGGGCGCCTTGGCGAAGTAGTAGCCGTTGCGGTACTCCACCTCGGCGCCGAGCGCACGCATCGCGTCGACGTGGAGGTCGACCGGGCGCCGTCCGATGCGATCGCCCCCGGGGTTGCTGATGATGACCCGCCCGAACCGGGCGAGGAGCGGTCCGAGGAGGATGAAGCTCGACCGCATCTTCGCCGCTGCCTCGAGCGGCACGAAGAGCCAGTCGACGTCGCCGGACGCGATCTCGTAGGTATTCGGGGCGGGCCGGTCCACGACGACGCCGAGGTCCCGGAGCGTCTCCGCCATGACGCGGACGTCCTCGATCTCCGGCACGTTCGTGAGGCGGCAGCGCTCGCCGGTGAGCACGGCGGCGGCCATCATCTTGAGAGCGGCGTTCTTCGCGCCGCTGATCGGCACGCTCCCGCGCAGCGCACGGCCTCCCTCGACCCGGAAGACTTCCTTCTGGACGGGTGGTGGCGTGTATTCCCAGTGGAACGGCCGAGCGTCGGCCACGATCCTCCCTCCCGACGTCGTCGGGGGCGGCCGCGCGGGACCGCGGCGTCAGCCGCGGCGGCGCGAGCCCTCGTGATGACGTCGCTCGGCGACGCGGATACGGAGAACGGCGCGGTCGAGCGCCGCTCGGGCCGCAGCCATGTCGGCCGGCTCGACGTACGCGGACGAGAGCGCCGCCTCGGCGTCCGTACGCGCCTGCTCGGCGCGCTCGAGGTCGATCTCCGACGCCAGGTCGGCGGTCTCCGCCATGACGACGACCTTGTCCGGCCGCACCTGGAGGAAGCCGCCGGCGATGGCGAAGTACTCGTCCGATCCTGCCTTGCGGATGTGCAGCTCGCCCACTCCGAGGATCGTGAGGAGCGGCGCGTGGTGCGGGAGGATGCCGAGCTGGCCGTCGATCCCGGGCACGACGACCTCGTCGACCTCGTCGCGGTAGGCGAGCTTCTCGGGAGTGACGATCTCGAGGAGGAGCGGCATGCGCGGTCCTAGGCTTCGAGCTTGGCGGCGTTCGCGCGGACATCGTCGATCGTGCCCGCGAGGAAGAATGCCTGCTCGGGGAGCGCGTCCGTGCTGCCCTCGAGGATCTCCTTGAACGACGCGACCGTGTCCTTGATCGGGACGTACTTGCCGGCGCGCCCGGTGAAGACCTCCGCGACGAAGAACGGCTGGCTCATGAACCGCTGGAGGCGGCGTGCCCGCGCGACCGTGGACTTGTCCTCCTCCGAGAGCTCGTCGATGCCGAGGATCGAGATGATGTCCTGGAGGTCGCGGTACCGCTGCAGGACGCGCTGCGTCTCGCGCGCGACATCGTAGTGCTCGATCCCGACGACGTTCGGGTCGAGGATCCGCGACGTGGACATGAGCGGGTCGACCGCAGGGTAGATGCCGAGCTCGGTGATCCAGCGCTCGAGGCGGATCGTCGCGTCGAGGTGGGCGAACGTCGTGGCGGGCGCGGGGTCGGTGTAGTCGTCGGCTGGGACGAACACCGCCTGGAGGCTCGTGATGGAGCCCTTCTTCGTCGAGGTGATGCGCTCCTGGAGGGCCGCCATCTCGGTCGCGAGCGTCGGCTGGTAGCCGACCGCGGACGGCATCCGGCCCAGGAGGGCAGATACCTCGGAGCCGGCCTGCGTGAAGCGGAAGATGTTGTCGATGAAGAGGAGGACGTCGCGCCCCTCGGCGTCGCGGAAGTACTCGGCCATCGTCACGCCGGTGAGGCCGACGCGGAGACGGGCCCCCGGCGGCTCGTTCATCTGGCCGAAGATGAATGCCGTCTTCTCGATGACGCCCGACTCGGTCATCTCCTTGATGAGGTCGTTCCCCTCGCGCGACCGCTCGCCGACACCCGCGAACACCGAGTAGCCGGCGTGCTCCTGCGCGACGTTGCGGATGAGCTCCTGGATGACGACGGTCTTGCCGACGCCCGCGCCGCCGAAGATGCCGATCTTGCCGCCCTTGGCGAACGGGCAGACGAGGTCGATGACCTTGATGCCGGTCTCGAAGATCTCGGTCTCGGTCGTCTGCTGGTCGAAGGCGGGCGCGGGGCGGTGGATCGGGAGGTACGTCGTCGCCTCGACGGGGCCCTTCTCGTCGATCGGGTGGCCGAGGACGTCGAAGACGCGCCCGAGCGTCGCCTCACCGACGGGGACGGTGATCGGGGTGCCGGTGTCGCGAGCCTCCACGCCGCGCGCGAGGCCGTCCGTCGTCGTCATCGCGACGGCGCGGACCCAGTCGTTGCCGAGGTGCTGCTGCACCTCGCAGACGAGCGGGACCTGCCCCTCGCCGCGGTCGATCTCGACGGCGTTGTAGATGGCGGGCAGTCGCCCGGAAGGGAACTCGATGTCCACGACCGGGCCGGTGATCTGGATCACCCGGCCGGTCGCGAGTGCGGCGGTCGCCATCAGTGTCGTCGTGCCTCCGTCTCGCGCATCAGCGCGCGCTCGCGCCCGACGCGATCTCGATCATCTCGCGGGTGATGTCCGCCTGGCGGACCTTGTTGTAGCTGAGCGTGAGGTCGTCGATGAGCTCCTCGGCGCTCTCGGTCGCGTTCTTCATCGCGATCATCTTGCTCGACCACTCGCTCGCGGTGTTCTCCAGCACGGCCTGGTAGATGCGCGTGGCGATGTAGCGCGGGAGGAGCTGCTGGAGGACGGCGGCCGGGCTCGGCTCGAAGAGGAACTGGTTGCCGGGGATCCCCGCCGTGTCGTCGTGTGGCTCCATCGGCAGCAGGCGATCCATGGTGGGACGCTGCGTGAGGGTGCTCACGAACCGCGTGTAGATGATGTCGACGCGGTCGGAGGTCCCGGCGAGGAAGTCGTCGGTCACGAGTCGGGCGAGCGCGGTGACGTCGGCGAAGGTGGGCCGGTCGCCGAACCCGCTGAAATGGGCCTCGATGGGGAGTCGCGCCCGGCGGATCGCATCGCGGCCCTTCCGGCCGACGGTGACGAGCGATAGATCGCGGGCGGTCTCGTGGTGGTCGACGATCTCGCGCAGCGCGAACCGGATCGCGTTCGTGTTGAGCGGCCCGGCGAGGCCGCGGTCCGTCGTGATGAAGACGATGAGCCGCTTGCCGCCCTCGCGCCTGGTGAAGAGCGGGTGGTCCTCGTCGGAGAGGACGACGGCGAGGTCCGCGATGACCTCGTCGATCTTCTCGCTGTAGGGCCGTGCCGCGAGCGTCGCGTCCTGGGCGCGCTTGAGCTTGGAGGCAGCGACGAACTGCATCGCGCGGGTGATCTGCTTGATGTTCCGGACGGCACCGATCCGCCGCCGGATGTCGCGCTGGCTCGCCACTCGCGCTACTCGCTGCTCGCCCGAGCGGCGCTCGGGCGCGCGCAGGGCAAGGCGGAGGCGAGCATGGGAGCGAGCTCACTCGGGCGTGCGTGAGCGAGCACGCGCAGCCCGCCAACGCCGCCCTGGGCCGCCCCAGCGCCGCTCATCACGCCAGGAAGCCCTGGCGGAAGGCGTCGACCGCCTCGTCGAGCGCCGACGCGATCTCGTCGGTGAGCGTCCCCGACGCACCGAGGTCGGAGAGGACCGCCGGCCGTTCCATCTCGAGGAAGCGGTAGAACGCCGCCTCGAACTCCTTCACGCGCGGCGTGGGGATATCGTCGAGCTTCCCCTTCGTCGCCACGTAGAGGATCGCGACCTGCTTCTCCACGGGGAGCGGCTGGTACTGCGGCTGCTTGATGACCTCCGAGAGCTTCTCGCCCCGGGTGAGCTGGTCGCGGGTCGCCTTGTCGAGGTCTGACGCGAACTGCGCGAACGCGGCGAGGGCACGGTACTGCGCAAGGTCGAGCTTGAGGGGCCCGGCCACCTTCTTCATCGCCTTCGTCTGTGCCGCGGATCCCACGCGGGAGACCGAGATGCCGATGTTGAGCGCCGGCCGCTGGCCCGCGTTGAACAGGTCCGTCTCGAGGAAGATCTGCCCGTCCGTGATCGAGATGACGTTCGTCGGGATGTACGCGGAGACGTCGCCCGCCTGCGTCTCGATGATCGGCAGGGCGGTGAGCGAGCCGCCGCCGTTCGCCGTGCTGAGGCGGGCTGCCCGCTCGAGCAGGCGGCTGTGGAGGTAGAAGACATCGCCCGGGTACGCCTCGCGGCCCGGCGGGCGGCGGAGGAGGAGCGACATCTCGCGGTAGGCCCACGCGTGCTTCGACAGGTCGTCGTAGACGCAGAGCGCGTCCTTCACGAGCACGCCGCCCAGCTGGACGCCGACCTCCATGACCTCCTCGCCCATCGCGACGCCGGAGTAGGGCGCGATGTACTGGAGCGGGGCCGGGTCGCCGGCGCCGGCGACCACGACGATCGTGTGCTCCATCGCGCCGTACTGCTCGAGGACGGCGACGGTCTTCGCCACGGTCGAGAGCTTCTGCCCGATCGCGACGTAGATGCAGACGAGGCCCTGCCCCTTCTGGTTGATGATCGTGTCGACCGCGATCGCCGTCTTGCCGGTCTGGCGGTCGCCGATGATGAGCTCGCGCTGGCCTCTGCCGATCGGGATGAGCGCGTCGATCGCCTTCACTCCGGTCTGGACCGGCGTGTCCACCCCCTGGCGGACGATGACGCCTGGGGCGATCCGCTCGATGGGACGCGTCCGCGTCGCGGCGATGGGCCCCTTGTCGTCGAGCGGGCGGCCCAGCGGATCCACGACCCGCCCGATGAGAGCCTGGCCTACCGGGACCTCGACGACGCGGCCCGTCGTCTTGACGACGTCGCCTTCCTTGATCCCGGTGTCATCGCCGAGGATGACCGCGCCGACGGTCTCCTCCTCGAGGTTGAGCGCCATCCCCATGATGCCGCCCGGGAACTCGAGCAGCTCGGACGCGAGCGCGCCCGCGAGGCCGTAGACCTGGGCGATGCCATCGCCGACCTCGACGACGGTCCCGACGTTGCGGGTCTCCGTCGCCGCGTCGAACCCTGCGATCTCGGACTTGATGATGCTGACGATCTCGTCAGAGCGGATGGCCATCGCTTCTCCGTTGTGGCCCTGATCGGCCGCTGTTCGCGCTCCGGGAGGCGCCGTTCGTGCGGCGCGTCGGGGCGCCGTTCGTGCGGGCGCGTCGGGGCGCCGTTCCTGGGCGCTAACGGGCGCCTTCCGTGAGGCGCTCCCGGAGCCGCTCGAGACGGCCCCGGACGCTCGCGTCGATGAGTGTGTCCCCGACCCGGATCGTGAGGCCGCCGATGAGCGCCGGGTCGACGGCGGTCGTGATGTCCACGCGCGCACCGGTGAGCGCCTCGACCTTCGTGCGCAAGGGGTCGAGCTCCGCCGGGTCGAGCGGCGCAGCGCTCGTCACGCGCGCGCCGACGATCCCGCGGTCGCGGTTGAGCAGTCGCCGGTACTCGGCCGAGACGGCCGGCAGGGAGTCAACTCGACCGCGCTCCGAGAGGAGGAGGACGAGCCTGACGACCTCGGGCGAGACGCGCGGCCCGAGGACGCGCCTGATGATCTCCCGCCGCGCCTGGAGCGGGACCGCCGGGTTGCCGATGATGCTCGCGAGCTCCGGTCGGCTCGCCGCTTCGGCGGCGAGCGCGATCTCGTCCGCCCACCGGTCGAGCGCGCCCTCGTCCTTCGCGAGCGAGAACGCAGCCTCCGCGTAGCGGCGTGCGGCGGTGGTGGGTCGGGCCATGGGCTAGTTCCGGGACCCCTGCCCGGCCGATTCGCGGAGGAAGTCGGTGACGAGGCGGCGCTGGCGCTCCGCCGTCATCTCCTCCCCGACGAGGCGGCTGGCCGCCGCGAGCGCGAGGTCCGTCACCTCGGCGCGGAGGTCGGCGATCGCACGCTGCTTCTCGGCCTCGATGTCCACGGTCGCGCGCTGGCGCATCCGCTCGATCTCCGACCGCGTCGCGGCGATGTCCGCGTCCCGGGTCTCCTGGGCGACTCTCTGGGCCCGGATGATGATGTCGTTCCCCTCCCGGCGAGCCTCGTTGAGGGCGGCGAGGCGTTCGCTCTCCGCGAGCTCGCGGTCGCGTCGCGCGGTCTCCGCGTCGCGAAGGCCCTGCCCGATGCGCTGCTTCCGCGAGTCGAGCATCGCCGAGAGCGGCTTGAAGGCGAACATCCAGATGAGGACGAGGAAGACCAGGAAGTTGACGGCGCTCACGATCACCCAGAACAGGTTGATCGTGAAGCCGCCGGTGGTCGCCTCGGCCGCGAGCTGGGCGGCCGCCCGCGCGGATCCGGTCGCGACGGCGTAGAGATCCACGGTCGGCTCTCCCGGACGTCCGCGCTACTTGATGAAGATCGCGAGCAGGCCCACGACGATCGCGAGCACTCCGAGGCCCTCGGCGAACGCGGCGAGGATGATCGCCTGGCCGCGGATCTGCCCGGCGGCGTCGGGATTGCGGCCGATCGCGGCGCTCGACATCCCGGCGATGATGCCGATGCCGATGCCGGGGCCGATGACGCCCAGGGCGGCGAGCCCAGCGCCGAGATGCTCCATGTCGAGTGACCCTCCTGTGTGCCCGGGATCATCCCGGGACGCGTGGACCGGTGACCTGCCGGGGTGTTCTGCGACTCTCAGGCGGCCGCCGACGGGGCCACGCCATGCCTGGCGAGGGCCATGTCCTCGACCGCCTCCGCACCCTCTTCGCCGAGCTCACCTTCCTCGTGGTGGGACTCGATCGCGACGAGCGTGAACATGAGCGTGAGCGTGCTGAAGATGAGCGCCTGGATGAAGTTGAGCATGACCTCGAGGCTGAGGATCGCGATCGGAACGATCGCGAGGGTGAGCGCGGTCATGACCGCGAGCGCGACTTCGCCGCCATAGATGTTGCCGAAGAGTCGCATCGCCAGCGTGACGGGCTTGACGAACTCGAGCATCAACTCCACCAGGCCGACGAAGATCGCGATGAGCCCGGCCCCAACACCGTGCTTGAACTCGTAGAACGGGAAGAACTTCGAGAGATAGCCAACGCCGTTCGATCGGAAGCCCTGGTACTCGAAGTAGCCGAAGGCGACGAGAGCGAGGCCGATCGTCACGTTGATGTCGCTGGTGGGCGCCCGGAGCAACTCCACCTTGCCGATCGGCGGGACCAGGCCGCTCCAGTTGCAGAAAAGGATGAACAGGAAGAACGCGGCGAAGATGGGGACGTGGCGCACGGCGGCGGCGCCACCGTTGGAGATCGCGAAGTCGCGCATCCCCTCGTACGCCCACTCGACGAGGTTCTGGACGCCGTGCGGGATGTCGCGCATCCGTCGCGTGGCGAGGACGGCCACGAGGAGGATGAGGATCTCGACGATCCACATCGTGAGCAGGGTGTTCGTGATGCTCACGTGGAACCCGAGCGACAGCGAACCGGACGGCATGGGGTTGGCGGGGTCGGCGTCCCAGATGACGGCGGGCGGCGGGAACTCCAGGTTCCCGTTGATGAAGCAGACGGGGTAGGTGCACGCATCGCCGGGCGATCCGCCCGGCGGGAACGGCGGCGCGAAGATGAGGGCGCCGACGTCGAGCAGGATGGCGCTCACGATGACGACGAGGAGCAGCCGGTTCCGACGCCGCGAGGCCTTCGCCTTCGCGCCCTCGTCGGCCGACGCGTCTTCCCCAACCCGAGGGTCGCTCGTCACGCTCTCTCCGCAGCAGGCCGGGCGGTCATCCGACCGCCCCACCGTGTCAGTCTTCGTATGTCGCGAGGAACCGGGAGATCAACCGGTACACCGTCAGGGCGCCACCCACGAGCCCGATGAAGAGCCCGCCAAGGACGAAGATCGGCAGCGTCCCGAGCTGCTGATCGATCCAGTAGCCCCCGAGGACCCCTACGAGGACCGTGACCAGCAGGACCAGGCCGATCTCGGAGAACAGCGCGAAGTGCGCGGCGACTGGACCGAGTCCGTTCATGGGCGCGTGGCCACGGCGCGCGGAGTATAGCAAGGGCACATCGGACGGGCGCCCGGCAGGGTCGGGGCGGGGCGCGCTCATCCCGGCTCTTCGCCCGCCGCGGAGTCGTCGCGGAGATGCGCCTCATCGTACGAGTCGGCCGTCAGGCCCTCTTCCTCCCGCGTCCTCCGCGTGATGACCAGGAGCAAGAGCCCGAAGCCCAGCACGATCGCGAGGAACGCGTACAGCTGGCCGTTGGACTCGAGGAGGAACGTGAGGAGGGCGAGGAGGATGCAGATCCCGTAGATGGCGAGGACGGTCTGCCGGTGACCCAGGCCCAGGTCGAGGAGCCGGTGGTGGATGTGACCGCGGTCCGGGCTGAAGGGGGAACGCCCCGAGGCAAGACGCCGCACGATGATCCAGAACGTATCGATGATCGGGATCCCGAGGACGAGGAGCGCCACCGCGACCTTGGCCGTGCCGAGGATCGAGAGCAGCGCGAGGGTGTAGCCGAAGAAGAAGACGCCGGACGTCCCCGCGAACACCGCGGCGGGATGGAAGTTCCACCTGAGGAACCCGAGGAGCGCCCCGGCGAAGGCGAGGCAGAAGACCGCCACCTGCGGCTGGTCGATGCCGACCGTGAGGCTGATGACCCCGAGCGCGGTCGCCGCGATGAGGGAGACACCCGCGGACAGGCCGTCGAGGCCGTCGATGAAGTTGATGCTGTTGATCATCCCGAGGACCCAGAGGACGGTGAACGCGACCTCGAAGACCCCTTCGATGCGGATGACGCCGGGCCCGAAGGGGTTGTTCAGGACGTCGACGCCGATCCCGAGCGCGACGACGAACCCGGCGAGGACGAACTGGAAGAGCAGCTGCCAACGGGCCCGCAGGTCGAGGAAGTCGTCGAGGGTCCCGAGGAACGCCGCGAGGGCACCACCGAGGAGGAGGGCGACGATATCGGTCGCGTCGAGCCCGCCGGATCGGCCGGTCGGGACGAACGTTCCGTCGACGATGACGACCCCGACGGCGACGATGACGAACGCTGCGGCGACGGCGAGGCCCCCGCCGCGGGGGATCGGGACGCGGTTCACGCGCCGGGGATCGGGACGGTCGACGACCTCGAACCGCAGCGCGACGCGGCGGGCGATCGGCGTGAGGAGGAAGGACAGGGCCGCGGCAGCGACGAAGACGATGACGAGCGCGGGGAGTGTCTCGGCGGCAGAAGGCCCGAATCTCATGCGCGCGCCGCCCTCGCCGGCGTTCCACGCCCAGGGGCCGAGGTCACGCCTCCGGCAACCCCGGAGCCGGGAACCGGGCGCAGATCGCCCGTGCCTCGCTCGCGAGCCTCGCTCGCGCGACCGGATCGTCGCGATCCGCGATGGACTCGTGGATGATCCGCGCGATCTCGCGCATCTCGTCCGCCCCGAAGCCGCGGGTCGTCGTCGCCGGCGTCCCGATCCGGATCCCCGACGCGATATTCGGCGGGTTCGTGTCGAACGGGATCGCGTTCTTGTTCACCGTGATGCCCACCTCGTCGAGGAGCGCCTCCGCCTCCCGGCCCGTGACGCCCAGCGGCGTCACGTCGACGAGCATGAGGTGGTTGTCCGTCCCGCCGGAGACGAGGCGCGCCCCGCGGGCCGCGAGCGTCTCAGCGAGGACCCGGGCGTTCTCGACGGTCCGTCGCTGGTCCTCGCGGAACTCGTCGCTGTCGGCGAGGCGGAACGCCACCGCCTTCGCCGCGATGACGTGCATGAGCGGGCCGCCCTGGATCCCGGGGAAGACCGCCTTGTCGACCGCCCGCGCAAGGCCGGCGCGGCAGAACACGACCCCCCCGCGCGGTCCCCGCAGGGTCTTGTGCGTCGTCGACGTGACGACGTCCGCGTGCGGGAACGGGCTCGGGTGGACGCCGGCCGCCACGAGCCCGGCCACATGCGCCATGTCCACGAGGAGGAGCGCGTCGACGCCATGCGCGATCGCGGCGAGCCGCTCGAAGTCCCACGTCCGCGGGTATGCCGAGGCGCCGGCGATGAGGAGCTTCGGACGGACCTCGACCGCCTGGCGCTCCAGCACGTCGTAGTCGATCCGCTCGGTCCCCGGCTCGACCCCGTACGAGTGGACCTCGTACCACTTGCCGCTGAAGTTCACCGGGGAGCCGTGGGTCAGGTGGCCTCCGTGGGCGAGGCTCATCCCGAGGATCCGATCGCCGTGGTCGAGCACCGCGAAGTACGCGGCGAGGTTCGCCTGCGCGCCGGAGTGCGGCTGGACGTTCACGTGCTCCGCGCCGGGGAACAGGGCGAGGGCGCGCTCCTGCGCGAGCCGCTCCGCCATGTCGACGAACTCGCAGCCGCCGTAGTAGCGCCTTCCGGGAAGGCCCTCGGCGTACTTGTTCGTGAGCGAGGAGCCCTGCGCCTCCATGACCGCCGCGAACGTGTAGTTCTCGCTGGCGATCATCTCGATCTTCCAGCGCTGGCGATCCACCTCGGCCGTCATCGCGGCCCAGAGCTCGGGGTCGACGTCGGCGAGCCGCGCCCAGGCGGTCCCCGACGGGTATGGCAGGGTCATGCGATCGCTTCCTCCCACGGGTTCGGCCTATCGTCGCACGAACCGGGGCGCGGTCGCGAGGACGGCTCCGGGCCCCTCATCGGCCGGGTCGGCCGAGCACGAGCTCCTCGATGATCGTCGCGGCGCCCTCCTCCTGGATCGACGGGGCGATGTGCCGCGCGACGGCGCGGACCTCCGCCGGTGCGTTCGCCATCGCGACGCCGTGCCCGGCCATGGCGATCATGTCGAGGTCGTTGAACTGGTCGCCGATCGCCATCGTCTCCTCGAGCGGGATCCGCCGTCGGCGAGCGAGCCACGCGAGGGCCTCGCCCTTGGAGACGCCGGGGGCGACGAACTCGAGGAAGCGCGGGTGGCTGATGGTCACCTCCGCGCGGCCCTGGAACGCTTCACGAGCAGCCGGGAACGCATCCACCGGGCCCGGCTCGGGACCCACCGCGATGACCTTCGTCACCCACCGGCGCGTGACGAGCCAGCGGTCGAGGTCGGGCACGAGCGTGAGCCGGCCGCCGACGAAGCGGCTGTAGTCGTCTGCCCGCGGGTCGTCATCCGGGAGGATGACCTTCTCGAGGTGGTTGAAGTGTGGCGTGAGGCCGGCCGCACGGGTCCACGCGACGATGTCGGCGGCGGTGCGGGCGTCGAGCGGGTGGTGCCGGAGGAGCCGGCCCAGGCGGGGATCATCGTGGGGCCGGATCTCGCGCGAGATCGCGCCCTGGTAGCCGATGATCGGCTCCGTCAGGCCGAGCCGGTGCGCGTACCCGAGCGCGGACGAGGTCATCCGCCCGGTCACGATCGAGACGAAGACCCCGCGCCGGACAGCCTCGCCCACGGCGCGGATCGTCCGATCGCGGAGGACGAGGTCCTCGCCGATGAGCGTGCCGTCGATGTCGAGGGCGAGGAGGCGGATCGGCCCGTCGGGATCCGGGCACGACGTCTCGCGGCGAGGGAGGCTGGGCACCAGCGAAGTATGGGGCCTCCGGCCGGCGAAGCGCCGGCAGGGCTACTCGACGCGCATGACGCGCGGCCGCCCAGCAAGGTCCGGCAGGATCGTCGACCGCAGCCCCGGAGCGATCATGGCCACGGCCGCGGGCCCCGTCTCCGCCTGGTCGGCGCCGATCTCGAGGAGCGCGACCCCGCCCGGTCGGAGCGCGTCGGGGAGCAGCGCGATGAGCCGCCTGACGACATCGAGCCCATCGGGCCCGCCGTCGAGCGCCGCGCGGGGCTCGAACCGCACCGAGCCGCCGAGGCCGTCGACCACGCTCGATGGGACGTAAGGAAGGTTCGCGAGCACGAGGTCGAATGCGCCGACCTCTCGCGGCAGCAGGTCCGCCTCGATGAACCGGATCGCGTCGAGGAGCCCGTGGGCGGCGGCGTTCTCCATCGCGAGCGTGAGCGCGTCGGGCGAGGAGTCGGTGGCGAGGATCTCGACCCCCCCGAGCGCCCGCAGGCGCCGCAGCGAGGCCGCGAGCGCGATCGCTATCGACCCGGAGCCGGTGCCCACGTCGGCGACGCACACGGCGCGCGACCCGTCGGCGAGCCGGGCGAGCACCTCGCGCTCCGCCAGCTCCACGAGGAGCTCCGTCTCCGGGCGCGGGATGAGCGCTCGCGCATCGGCCGCGAGGGCGATCCTGTGGAACTCCTTCATGCCGCGGATGTACGCGACAGGCTCGCCGTTCGCCCGCCGGTCGATGTCAGCCGCGAAGCGTCCGGCTGCTTCGGGCCCGACCGACGCGTCGGAGTGCGCGATGACGCCGACCCGGTCGATCCCCACGGCGCGCGCAAGCAGCAGCTCGGCATCGAGCCGGGGGGACTCGGAGCCGGCGGCGCGCAGCCGCTCGATCGCAGCGGAGACGAGCTCCCCGATGGTCGCCATCGCCGTCACCATAGCGCGCCCGGCGAGACCAGGCCGCCGCGCCCGACGGTCAGGCCGAGGAGGCGCCGTCCTCTTCGACGAGGCTGCGCAACCGCTCGGCCTCATCCGCCATGACGAGGGCGTCGATGAGCCGATCGAGGTCCCCGTCGAGGACCCCCGGAAGGTTGTGGAGGTCGACGCCGACCCGGTGGTCGGTCACCCGGTCCTGCGCGAAGTTGTACGTGCGGATCTTCTCGGATCGGTCGCCGCTCCCGACCATGCTCTTGCGCATCACCGAGCCTTCCTCGCGCTGCTTCTCCATCTCGGCCTCGAGGAGCCGCGCGCGGAGGACGGCCATCGCCTTCGCCTTGTTCTTGTGCTGGCTCTTCTCGTCCTGGATCGTCACGACGAGGCCGGTCGGGATGTGCGTGATCCGCACGGCGGAGTCGGTCGTGTTGACCGACTGGCCGCCGGGACCGGTGGACCGGTAGACGTCGATCCTGAGGTCACGCACGTCGATCTGGACCTCGATCTCGTCCGCCTCGGGGAGGACGGACACCGTCGCCGTGGACGTGTGGATCCGCCCGCCCGACTCGGTGACAGGGACCCGCTGGACGCGGTGGACGCCCCCTTCGAACTTGAGCCTGCTGTATGCGCCGTCCGCGTCGACCTGGACGATCGCCTCCTTGATCCCCCCGATGCCCGTCTCGTTCACGGAGAGGACCTCGGCCGGGAAACGGTGGCGCTCCGCGTACCGCAGGTACATGCGCAGGAGCTCGGCCGCAAAGAGGGCGGCCTCGTCGCCGCCGGCACCGGCCCGGATCTCCATGATGACCGCCCGGTCATCGTTCGGGTCGCGCGGGAGCAGCAGGACCTTGAGGGCCTCGACGAGCCGCTCTTCGACGGCCTCGAGGCTCGCGACCTCCTCCTTAGCCATCGCCCGGAGCTCCTCGTCGGGCTCCCCGTCCCGCAGCTCGCGGGCGCCGGCGAGCTGTGAGCGGACGTCCTGGAGTCGGCGGAACGCGGCGACGACCGGCTCGAGCCGGGCCAGCTCGCGGCCGAGACGACGGAGGGAGTCGGGGTCCGTCGAGACCTCGGGCTTCGCGAGCTCGGCGTGCAGGTCGTCGTACTGTCGGGCGACGTCGGCGAGCTTCGCGTCGATCATCGGGGCCCGCGGCCCTCCGTGACCTCGACAGCCACCCTCGTGGCGTCGGGAGCCGGCTCGGGGCCGACCGCGGCGTCGGTGGCGTCGGGAGCCGGCTCGGGGCCGACCGCGGCGGCCACGGACGCCTCCGCCTCGACGTCTGCGAGGAGGACCCGCGGGAAGTCGGTCGACCCCGCCGGGATCTCCTGGCCGTCGGCGCGGAGCGCCTCCTGGAGGCTGACGATCGCGACCTCGATCTGGTCGTCCGACGGCCGCTTCGTGGTGATCATCTGCACCCAGATCCCCGGCATGGTGAGCGCGCGCATGAGCGCGTTGGATTCGTGCCGCGCGAGGAACTGGAGGATCTCGTACGCCACGGCGGCGATGATCGGGATGAGGATGAGCCGGCTGATGATCGTCACCGGGATCGACTGCCGCCCGATGAGCGAGAAGCAGATGATCGAGATGATGATGACGACGACGAGGAACTCGGTGCCGCAGCGCGGGTGCGCGGTCGGGTACGCCCGGACGCGGTCGGCGGTCAGCGGGTCGCCGTTCTCGAGCGCGTGGATCGACATGTGCTCGGCGCCGTGGTACTGGAACGTTCGGCGCACGTCTCCAGCCCGCCCGATGAGGAGCAGGTAGCCGATGAAGATGGCGACCTGGACGACGCCTTCGGCCGCGTGCTCCGCCAGGCCACCCTGCGTGGAAAGCACGGCCCGGGTGATGATGAGGGGCAGGAAGAAAAACAGCCCGATCCCGAGGGCGAGCGTGATCGTCAGCATGATGGCGATGCCGCCCTTGCCCAGCTCGACCCCCTCCTCGGAGGCGGAGAGGTTCGCAGAGCGAACGAGCCAGCGCGTCCCGGTGACGAGCGTCTCGTAGAGGACGACGAGCCCGCGCATGAACGGGAGCTTCGCCCAGCGGGTCCCGCGGAATCCTCCGGCGAGAGGCTCCGTCGCGTAGACGATGCGCCCGTCCGGGTGGCGCAGCGCGACTGCGATCGCGCCGCGGCCGCGCATGAGGACGCCCTCCACGAGGGCCTGTCCGCCGTAGCGGAGGCGTGCCATCCGTCTGGGCTGCGCGGTCGCTGGGGAGACGGCGGGACGCGGGCGCGTCAGCGCCCGGTCGCCGCTCGCTCGAGACGCTTCTGGAAGCGCTCCACCTGGCCGGCGGTGTCGATGATCATCTGCTTGCCCGTGAAGAACGGGTGGCAGGACGAGCAGACGTCGACGCGAAGGGAGGTCCGCGTGGACCCGACCGTGAACGCGCTGCCGCAGGTCGCGCAGGACGCCGTCGCCTGGTGGTATTTGGGGTGGATGTCTGCCTTCACGTGGTGCTCCCGGTTGCGCGTGTGATCGATGGCCTGCGGCCGTTGCCGTCCGCCTGGACGGTCGGGCGGCGAGCTTGCGTTCAGGCCTCTGCCGCGACGGTCTCCGCGACGGCCGGGACGACCCGGACGCGCTTCTTCTTGGCGGTCTGATGCTCGAAGCGGACGTGACCGGCCACGGTCGCGAAGACCGTGTAGTCGTGCCCGAGCCCGGTGCCGGAGCCGGACGCGAACGTCATGCCGCGCTGGCGGACGATGATCGAGCCCGCGGTCACCAGCTGACCATCGTGGGCCTTGATGCCGAGCCGCTGGCCGACCGAATCGCGACCGTTCCTCGAGCTGGAGCCGGCCTTCTTGTGCGCCATGGTCAGCCGTCCTTCTTCGTGCTGGGCCGCCCGGGCGTCGGCGTGTCGACTCCCTGGTCGGCCTCCGTCGCGTCGGGCGATCCCCCTGGGCCGTCGCCGGACGGGACCTCCGCTGCGTCGACCTCCGTCGTGGCGACCTCCGTCGTGGCGACCTCCGTCGCGTCGACCTCCGTCGCGTCGACCTCCGGCGTGGCGACCTCCGGCACGGCGACCTCCGCCTTCGGCCTGGCGCCCCGGGTCTTCTTCGTCGCGCCCCCGGCAGCCTGGGCCGTCGCCTCAGCGGCCTCGGCCTTCTGGGCGAGCTTCGCCGCGAGCGCCGCATCCTCCGCGGCCTGACGCGCAGCGGCCTCCTCGAGGCGCGCCCGCTCGGTCTTCTTCGCATCGGTCGCCTTCGCGACGAGCGCGGCAGCACTCTTCTCGCCGAGCGTGATGTCGGAGATCCGGAGCACGAGAAGCTCCTGCCGATGGCCCTTCTTCACGCGGCGGCGCGCCTTGGGCCGGTACTTGAAGCTCACGACCTTCTCGCCGCGCTCGCGGCGGACGACCTCGGCGCGGACCGTGGCGTCGGGGACCGTGGGGCGGCCGATCGACGCCTCGTCGCCGTCGGCGACGAGGAGGACGCGGTCGAGCGCGATCTCCGTGCCGACCTCGACTTCGAGGAGCTCGACCTGGAGCTCGGTGCCGACCTCGACGCGGTACTGCTTCCCGCCGGTCTCGATGACTGCGTACATGGGTCCTCGGATCTGGGACGAAGGCTACCGACGACGGTCGCGGGGTCGTCAGGAGAGCGCCGCGGGCGGACCGGGCGCGGTTGGGGATGGTACCGCCATGCGCGCGCGCGGTCAAATGGCCCGGCCTGTCGGTGAAGGCGCGGGCCGGTCATCGTTCGCCAGATCCAACCGCTCGCGGACGGTCCGGTCGACACCCAGCTCCCGCCCCACCAGCTCGCCCAGCACCGCGACGACCTCCTCGGGTCGGCCCGTCCCGGCGTCCTGCGAGTGACGGACCCCGACCCGGATCGTGCCCCGCCCACCGTCGTCGTCGTCCCACCGGACGATATCGACGCCCAGGACGAGCGGTCGCAGGTCGTACTCGACGGTCTTCTTCTCTTTCAGGCGCCGACGGTCCAGGCGGTCGGCATCGAGGAGCCCGTCGATCGCCCGGAAGATCTCGTCGCCCGACGCGCCTGCGAGGTCGACTCGGTAGGTCGCGCTCGCGAGCTGGGAGGCGACCGAAGGGGCGTTGACCCAGATGTCGTACAGGTCGACCAGCCCGAAGCCGGTCGGGAGGTCTCGCTCCAGTCGGACGCGGAGATCGTGCCGGGTGAGCCGCTCGCAGAGGACGAGGTCGACGATCTCTCGCTCCGCGAGCAGGCCGAGCGGGAGCGGCGCTGCGAACACGATCCGGGGACGGGGATTGAACCCCTCGGTCTGCGCGACGGGGATCCGAGCGCGACGGAACGCGCGCTCCCAGAGCTTCATCGCGTCGAGATGCGCGAGGAAGCGCGCCTCCTCGCCCCGGCGGAAGACGATCCGCCAGCGCTGGCGCAACTCGATCGTCGGTCGGCGGTCGTCATCGGGCATGGGCGGCTGCTAGTCTGCCCCACGATGGACGACATCGCGCGCGCCGAGCCGCCGGCAGGGGCCGCGCCGGCCGAGCCGCTCTTCGAGGACGCCGCCGACCGAGCGACCCCACCGGACCTCCGGCTCCGGGCGCCGACGCCGCGCGTCGCGCTCGTGATCATCGCCGGCGTGGCGCTCGTGGCGCTCCTCTATGCCGGCCGCGACATCCTCGCCCCGTTCGTGCTCGGGCTGTTCCTCGTGTTCCTCCTCGACCCTCCGGTCGATCGCTTCGTCGTCCGGTTTCGGTGGCCTTATTGGTTTTGGCTCTTCCGGGCATCGAGTGGGTGATTTTGGGGGATCATAGGGCGGGCAGCATGCAGGTGAGGACCTTGAGACGGAGATATTCTTCGTCACGCAATCCGTAGGCTCGTCGCTGCAGGACGCGGATCTTGTTGTTGAGTCCCTCGACGAAGCCGAGCGAGACCTTGTTTTCGGGTTTGCAATAAGCGGCGATGCCGTCCCAGTGGCGATCGATCATCCTTGCGAAGCGCTCGTAGGCTTCGAGGCGTTGCCATTTGAGGCTGGCGCGCCAGTTGTCGAAGAAGCGTCGGGCCCAGCCTTCGCGTCCGTAGCTCCAAAGCTGGCCGAAGGACTCCTTGAGGACGTAGGCCGTGTTGAGGCGCTTGTTGGCGGCAAGCAGGAGCCTGAGCGAGCGCTTGCCGTCGAGGGTGAGGTTTTCGTGGTTCGACAGCAGATTGTACTTCTGGCCCTTGATGAAGCGCCGAGCCTTGCCGTCGAGGCGGGCGTATTCGCTCTTGCGCACCTTGTCGAGCGCTTCGCCGAGATGGCGCATGATGTGGAACTTGTCGAACAGGATGGCGGCTTGCGGCGCCTTGTCCCGCGCCACGTTACGGAAAGGCTTCCACATGTCCATGACGGCGAGCTTGATTTTGCTGCTCTTTTTGTCCCCCAGCCAGGCATAGAACTGCGCCATGCTGGCCTCCGAACGATCCTCGCCACCAAACCAGATCGGCCGCTTGCGCAGCAGATCGCTGACCACGATGCGATAGCTGTGGCCCTTGCGGATCGAGATCTCGTCGACCCCGATGGCGCGCGGCCCCGGTGTCCCGGCGCGCGCCAACTGCACCTGCATGTACTGCTTCTCCAGCGTCTTGACGGTGTCCCAGTCGAGCCTCAGTTCCTTGGCCACGTCGCTGATCGAGGCCTGCCGGCAGCGCCGCCCGACATGGTATGCAAACCGCTTGGTGTAGCGCGGGTTGTCGGCCAGGAAGTCCAGCCGCTCGCGCTTCACCGACCCGCACGTGCGGCACTCGATGCGCCGCACTTCCAACTCGAGCACGATCCGAAAAGCACCGCACGGCAGATCGCGTACCTCCCGTACCCGTTGGTCGTACCATCCCTTCTGAGACCGCCCACAACAGCCGCACACGGTTTTTTTGAGCGCCGATTCAGACTGACGATCCGGACATCCGGATCGCCGAACCTACCGCGCACCGTTGCTTCCGGTCGAAAACTCGCAAACCGATACGCATCCGACAGACGACGCTGCCGCTTCACTGTTTTGCCCATCCCTCACTGTGCCAAATTACTGCGAGCCTCAAAGCGCAGAAAGACCGCTATCCACAAGCTTTTCGCGCGCTATGATCTCCCCAATCACCCACTCGATTCCCGGAAGACCCCAGATTCAATTGGTTAGAATTTTCGTCGTCGAGGGTTTGCAGCGCCCTGTCACTA